>JADYZQ010000108.1 GCA_020853015.1 Deltaproteobacteria bacterium | reverse complement strand
ATGAACCCCGACCAGCTCAAGCCGCAGCAGCGCTGCGCCTCCACCAGCAACCGCAATTTCGAAGGACGCCAGGGCAAGGGCGGGCGCACCCACTTGGTCAGCCCCCAGATGGCCGCCGCCGCGGCCTGCGCCGGTCACTTCGTCGATCTCAGGAGATGGTCCTAATGGAAGCCTTCACATCGCACCGCGGAAAACTCGTCACCCTCGACCGGGCCAACGTCGACACCGACCAGATCATCCCCAAGCAGTTCCTCAAGTCGATCCGCCGCACCGGCTACGGCGAAAATCTCTTCTTCGACTGGCGCTACCTGCCCGACGGCAAGCCCAACCCCGACTTCGAGGTCAACCGGCCCCGCTTCCAGGGCGCCAGCATCCTGGTGACGCGCAACAACTTCGGCTGCGGCTCCTCCCGCGAGCACGCGGTCTGGGCGATCACCCAGTACGGCATCAAGGCCATCATCGCGCCGCGGGTCGGCGAGGTGCCGGCCTTCGCGGACATCTTCCACAACAACTCGGTGAAGAACGGCCTGCTCAACGTCGAGCTGAAGGCCGCGGAGGTGGAAGAGATCTTCCAGATGGTCGAGCGCTACGAGGGCCTCGAGGCGACGGTCAATCTGGACGAGCAGCGGGTCACCCTGCATCTGCCGGAGGAGATCTCCTTCCACTTCGAGATCGACCCCGCGGTGAAGAACCACCTGATCCGGGGCTTGGACGAGATCGGCCTGACCCTGCAGCGCGAGAAGGAGATCGGGGCCTTCGAGAAGAACTACAAGGCGCAGGTTTATTGGTGATCGTGGGGCAATGCCGAAACCCTTCTACAAACGCAAACGCCTCTGGATCCCCCTCCTGCTCCTGGCGCCCGTCGCCGCGCTGCTGATCTACCTGGCGCTCAACCCCATCCCCCACTTCCGCAAGACCGTGAACTTCCTGCTGCAGCACGTGGCGGGCATCGAGGAAAATCAGGTGCGGGTCGGCAAGCGCCGCGTCAACTACTACGAGGGCGGAAAGGGAAACCCCCGCAAGGTGCTCCTGCTGCACGGCTTCGGCGGCACCGCGCAGATGACTTGGATGCGGCTGATGCCGGCCCTGGCCAAGAACTACCACGTGATCGCCCCCGACCTGCTGGCCTCGAGCTTCCTGCGACTGAACCCGGCGACCTATTCCGTCGATTCGGAGGTCGACCTGGTGCTGGGCCTGATGCAGGCCTTGAACCTCGAGAAGGCGGATTTCGTCGGCCTCTCGGTCGGCGGCTGGGTGAGCCTGATCATCGCGCTGGAGCACCCCGAAAAGGTGGGCAAACTGGTCCTGGTGGAGAGCGCCGGCCTGCGCACCGAGATCCCCGAGCTGGCCCGCCTCACCCTCACCGACCGCGAGAAGGCCAAGCGCTTCCTCGAGCTGCTCTTCTACAACCCGCCGCCGCTGCCGGGCTTCGTCCTCGACCAGCTGGTCAAGTCCTCCACCCGGATCAAGGCCAAGTACGAGGCGGTCTTCATGGGCTTCGTCGAGAACAGCAAGCTTCGCCTTTTGGACAACAAGGTCTGGCAGGTGCGACAGCCCACCCTCGTGATCCACGGCCGCGAGGACCGGGTGATCCCCTTCGAGGTGGGCGAACGCCTGCACCGGTTGATCCCGGGTTCCGCGATGGTCGCGCTGGAAAAAAGCGGGCACGCGCCGGTCTGGGATCAGCCGACGCGTTTAAAAAACGCCATCCTGGACTTCCTCGCCGCGCCCAATCCTCCGGAGAGTCTTCCAGCGAGCACTCCCCTACCTTAGCCGCAGCGCCTGGCTTCCTCGCGACATAGCCAAAGGCCTCATCGAGCATCCGGAATCGAAATCTCAGTCTCGATCCGCCGCCTCAAATCCTCAAATTCCTCCTCGGATCGACCGGCACGCAGCCAACATTCGCGTAAACCGCGAAGCGAATGCTCCCAAATATTCCTCGGCGTATCCGAACCCCTGAGGGCGTCGAAATCCACCAGATGCACCGACCCGTCTTGCGCCACGGTATATTGAAAGTCGATCGACATTCCCCGGCCCGCGTCTCCGATATCCCTCAGGAGTGTCGCCAATTCGCGCAAGGTCCTTTCCTGGATCCATCCTCCCAACTGGGCTTGCAATTGTCGAACGTAGGGCAGGTCCTCCGCCCGATCGAAGCGAATGTCTCCCACATTGATCCCCGGCGCCGCATTCGTCACGAAGCCCACATGGCCCCCCGGCAGGTCGACGGTCCCGAAATACTCCACGCCTCCCAGGCCTTGTTCCTCCGCCCATCGAATCAGGCCGCCGTATTCCTCGGCCTCCGCGTCGGTCATGGGGTCCCCGATGGGCCGGCCCGACTGCGAGATATGATCGGCGACGATCACGCAGACGCGCCGGTACCGATCTTCCCCGTCGACCTGAAAGGCCTCGTAGGCCGTCTTGGATCCGCCCCTTCCGTAAATCCTCCCCGTAGAGAAAACGCGTTCGCCTCCCGCTCCTCCCGACCGCAAGGGGAATTCCCCCCAGGACAAGGCAAGCGTCTCGGGGTGCGCGCGCAGCACCCCTTCGGGAGACAGGGGATAGAAACGATTCGGCGCCAAATTCGGATCCCGCGGCGGCAGGGAATCGGGCTCGGAGCGCGAACGGCGCAGCAACTCCGAAAACGTGGCCGGACCGCGGGAGCGGAACAAGGACGACCAGAAGCCTGCCAATATCAGACCTCCGAAGATCGAGAGGCCGAGGCCCGGAAGTTCCTGCGTCTCGCCCAGGGCCGGAATCCACCACCCCGCCGCGAGGCCGAGCGAGGCGTCGCGGCCGGTCTCGGGCCGCGGCGAGGCAAGCGGCTCAGGTCCTGAATAATTCGCCTCCAGCCAGCGCCGGCTCTCGGCCTCCTCACGGCGGCGCGAGTCCTCCACCAAGCCGATCTCTCTTTCCAGATTCTGAAGCGTCCCCTGGAGCTCGGGGTCGGCGTTCTCGATCGGCCGGAGATCCTCGAAGGACCGCCCTTGGCTGACGAGCAGGGCCCGCAAGTCCTCCAATTGATCGCGGTAGATCCGCAGGCGTTGGGCCCGCCAGGGGGGCGGATAGTCCAAAAAATCGCCGCGGAGCAGGGTTTGCCGCGAGGTCTCGACCTCCCCTAAGAGGGCCCGCACCGAAGGCTCCCCCACGACGCCGGCGCTAATCCGCCCCAAGAGCTCCGCCGGCCGCTCGGTCACGTATTCCCGAAGCACGTTCAGCGCATCTTCCGCGAGGGCCTCCGTGGAAAAGGCCCGCTCCCAATCGGGGAAAATTCCGGCGAGCCATTGCAGGCCCATCTCGCGCAGGCGGTAGAGGCTGAAGATTAAGGTCTCGGTGCCCAGCTGCGTCAGGTGAAATCCCAGGCGGCTCGCCTCGCCCCCCAAGACCGTCCCAGCCTGGCGCAGCGGCGAGGCCCCGTCTTCTCCCCACCGGACGATCGCGCGCTCCAGGCGCGTCCAAGGCGCGGTGAGGCGGCTGAACAAGGGACGCAGCCTCCGTTGGAAAA
The DNA here is from genome assembly GCA_020853015.1 of Deltaproteobacteria bacterium. Lineage (GTDB taxonomy): Bacteria > UBA10199 > UBA10199 > DSSB01 > DSSB01 > DSSB01. The sequence continues at coordinate 7,557 of JADYZQ010000108.1, read as the reverse complement.
AGACGAAGCCCATTCCCTCGAAGAAGGACGCAGCCAATCCTCGACCGTCGTCGCTTGCCCCGGCGTCGTAGGCCGCCATGCCCCGCAGCAGGGTGGAGAGCCCGCTTTGAAAGAAGGCCTCGGGCGCGGCCGCGCCGTAGATGCGAAATCCGTTAAGAAGGCTTCTTTGGAATGAGGGCCGGAGGCTTTGAAAGATTCGCGTCTCGCGCAGTAGTCCCTCCATGCCCCGAGCGATCCGCACGATCGACGGCAGCCGCGTCAGGAAACTCGCCAGATAGGCGCCGCCGAAGGAGGCCGCGGCGGCGATGACGCAGGCCTGGATGGTCTCGCGGTCGCGCAGCAGCTGCCAGGTGCGCGTCTGCTGGTAGGAGAGGTCGCCGAACAACGAGGCCTGGTGCAGCTCGCCGAGGGTCTCGAACAGACTCGCCCCGCGCTCCCAGGCCGCCGCGCCGCCACCCGCCTCGCCCAGCGCGGCCAGCTCGTCCAAGGCTTGGTGATAGCGCCCGCGCAAGCCCAGCAGCTCCTCGAGGAAGGCCGCGTCGGCGCCGCGCTCCAGCTCCGGCCCCACCAGGCTCACCGCCGCGTTGCCGAGGATCACGTCGTCGAGGAAATTGGGGCCGACCACCCGGTCCAGCCCCGCGATGACCGCGTGAACCGCATCCAGGTCGCGCGTGAACTGCTGGGCGAGGCTCAACTGCATCGACCGACTCAAAAAGGATCCCTCGCGCAAGATCTCCGCCGGGGAAGGCAGGAGGTAGGCGGCGCCGAGCCCCTCGTAATCCAAGGGTAGGCCCTCGGCCAAGCGGCGCATCCGGCTCCAGGTCTCGCCGCCGTCCATCCCTGCCCAGCGCGCGGCGCGCAGGTGCAGAAAGGGCAGGTGTTCGCGAGCATAGCGGGTCCGCATCCGCACCGAGGTCATCGCCTCCAGCAGGCCCGACAGCTCCGCCAAGGCCCGCGCCTCGTCGGCGGGGATCTCCCAGGCTCTCAGCTCGCGAATCTCATGCGTCACCACGCGCTCAGCAGCCTCGAAGAAACCTCCCACGGATTCGATCTCGGTCTGGGAATGGCCCGCCTCCAAGGCCTCGGTCCGGGCGCGGCCCCGTTCGCGCCGATTCCATTCGTCCAGTTGTCCCAGGTGCCGGAGGCTGAGGAACCGAAAGGCCTCGAGGGCGCCGCGTGTCCCGCCGGAAAAGGCCTCGGGGGCCTCGGGAAAAATCTCCCGCCACTCCTCCGCCTCCGGAAATCGTTCCTCGCCCAAGAGGATCTCCGCCAAGCGGCGGCGGCCGGCCCCCGCGAGGTAAGGGGCGCCATCCGGCGCGGGCGTCTGGATCCACAGCCGGCAGAGCCCCTCGCGCAGCGCAGGCAGATCGGCGAGACAGGCGGAGTCTGCCGGGGCCGAGGCGATCTCCCGATAGATGTCTTCATAGGCCGCGAGGTAGGCGGACTCGGCGAAGAGATCCTCCAGGTTGGAGCCGCCTTGCGAAAGCGGGACCTCGATCTCCCCGTAGACGGCGTCGAGACGCGGGCCCGCTTCTTGAGCCCACTGGAAATATTCCTCCCAGGCCGCCGCGCCTTGCGGAGGATCTTCCCGGAGGGCGCGCAGGCGGCGCAAGTCTTCCAAGGCATGGTCCTGCAGCGCCTCCAAGCGGAGGATCTCCGGGTCCTCGCGGTCGTTCCCGTTGACGAGCAAGCGGTCGAGCCGCGCGTCGTGCAGGCAAAGCAGGGCCTCCCCCACCCTTCCGGAATTAAAAAAGAGATCGGAGGGATGCTCGGCGGCCGCGAGGGAGTTCCCTTGCAACTCTTGCAGGAGAAATCCGTAGGAAGCTTGCATGCCCACCAGGGCCGAAAAGCCGGGCGCCCCCGAGGGACGGTCGGCCTCGGCGCTGCGACAATCGGCGGAATGCAGGAAATTCAAGACGCGTTGGGAAAACAAGGCTGGAACTAGGCATCGGCAGGTGTCGGCAAGGAAGGGTAAGGGAGAGGCGGCGAGGCGGAAGGCGGTGGCGGGGCCGGGGGAGGAAGGATCGGGAGGGGCTTCGGGGGCCGGCTCCGGGGGCTCTCCCAACCCCCTTCCCTCGAGCGTGAATTCCCGGTTGACCTCTGAAAGGAAGCGCGCGCCGCGCTCGATCCATCCCATGGCCTTCCCCCCTTCATCTCGGGCCGGCTTCGGCCCAAAACGAAATCGCAGCAATGCCCATGCCACGGGAGGAAAAAATTCGAGCTCCCCTTGCTAAGCCAGGAGAGGAAAAGGAGTATTTCCGATTTTCGCGGGGACTTGGAGAGATCCGTGAAGGCCCGGCTTTGGGGACTCCGCTCCGCAATTCTCCAGGAGACGGGAGGCTCGGCCACCCCAAGACTCATTTCCCCGAATATACCGGCATCATGAAACCGACGCCGCCGTCGGCGTAGAGCGTCTCGCCGTTCATCCAGTCGGCCGCCCGCGAGCAGAGGAAGGCCACCAATTCGGCAACGTCTCCGGTGGGCATGAGCTTCCCCATGGGGACGAGCCGGGAGAGGCCGGCCTTCGCCTCCTCGTAGGAGGAACCGAAGTAAACCTTCAAGGAATCGGTGTCCACCAAGCCGGGGTTGACCCCGTGGACGAAGATTTGTTCCGCGGCCCATTCGACGGCGTAGTAGCGCGTGAGGGTCTCGAGCGCCGATTTCGCGGCGGCGAGCAGGCCGTGGTTGGCGCAATATTTCTTCGTGTCGATGCCCGAGACCGTGATCACCTTGCCGCCGGGCGGCATCAGCGGCTTGAAGGCGTTCATCGCGAGGATGAAGGCGGTGACGGTGATGTTCATCGTCTTGGCGATGTGGTGCTCTCGGATCTGCTCGAGGGGTTTAAAAGCGGTGGCCGCGGCGTTGGCGACGTAGATGTCGAGTCGCGGATGCGCGGCCTTGACCTCGTCCATGAAGCGATGGATGTCGCTCAACTCCGAAAGGTCGGCGGCAAACTTGGAGCACTTCACGCCGAACCGGCTTCCCAATTCGGCCTCGAGGGCCTCGGCCTCCTCGAGGTTTTTTCGGTAATGGATCGCGATGTCGGCGCCCAACGAGGCCAGCTTGAGCGCGACGGCCCGGCCGATTCCCCGTGAAGCCCCCGTAATCAATGCGGTTTTGCCTTTCAGCTCCAAGCTCATCGAGCACTCCTTATTACGGCGTTGACTTTGGCGCCCGCCCTTCGCTAGGCAGCCGGCTCAGGGCTGGGGTAAACCACATGAGGAGTCCATATGCAAAGCATCAAAACCCTTGCCCGGCTTGGCGCCCTCGCCAGCCTCGCCCTCGCCTCACCGCTCCTCGCCGTCACCTGGGACGGCGGCGGCGCCGACAACAACTGGTCGACCGCCAATAACTGGAACCCCAACGGCGCGCCGGCCGCGGCCAGCCAACTCTTGTTCCCGCCCGGGGCCTTGAAGCTGACCAACGTCAACGACTTCGCCGACCTGACCAACTTCCACTCCCTGCAACTCTCCTCCGCCAACTACAACATCGGCGGCAACGACATCCGGCTCAGCAACGGCATCCTCTCCAGCCAGGCCAGCGGGACCAACATCCTGGCCTTCGGCATCGAGCTGACGCAAGCGCAGAGCTTCACCGTGCAGAACAACGGGACCTTTCTCACCCTCAACGGCGACATCGATATTAAAACTTTCGACCTGAGCGTCGGCGGCTTGGGCAACACGATCCTGGGCGGCCGCGTCCTCGGCAGCGGCGAATTGGTAAAAAACGGTCCCGGCTTCCTGCGGCTGCAAGGCGACAACTTCTACAGCGGCGGCACGACCGTCAACGGCGGAACCCTCGACGTGAAGAACGCCGTCGGTTCCGGCACCGGCGGCGGCCCCGTGATCGTCGAAAACGGCGCGGAGCTGCAGGGGAACGGCGCGATCGGGGGCGAGGTGCTCATCAAGGCCGGCGGCAAGCTCTCGCCGGGCGACGACGAACCGGCCCTCTTGGCCACCGGCAACCTGATCCTCGACGCGAACAGCGTCCTGGTGATCCAGGTCCAAGGCGAGATCCCGGGCATCGAGTACAGCGGCCTCGAGGTGACGGGCAGCGTCGTCCTCGACCAGTCCATCTTCCGCATGGCGCTGGGCGAAGGGATTCGGGCCGGCGACGACTACAAGATCATCGACAACGACGGCAACGACCAGGTCACCGGCACCTTCAAGGACCTCTCGCAGAACGAGACCTTCCGCATAGTGGGCCGCGACGAGGTCGGCTTCAAGATCAACTATCAGGGCGGCGACGGCAACGACGTGGTTTTAAGCTCCATCCCCACCCTCTCGATCAACGACATGACGATCGCCGAGCCCGCCTCCGGCACCGCGACCGCCACCTTCGTCGCGGAACTCACCGAGGCCAGCGACGAGACGATCACCGTGAAATACGCGACGGCGGCCGGAACCGCGATCGCCGGCGACGACTACACGGTGGCCAACGGCACCCTGACTTTCGATCCCGGGATCACGCGGCAAGACATCGTGGTCTCGATCAAGAGCGACGAGCTCGACGAGGGCGAGGAGGAGTTTTCGGTGAAGCTCTTCACGCCGAGCAACGCCTCGATCGCGCGCGAGTTGGGCGTGGGCCTGATCACGCCGCCCGAGGATCAACCCGGCAGCGGCGGCAACAACGGCGGCAGCGGGAATCCCCCGGGCTTCCCCGTGGGATCTGCCGACAGCGGCGGGTGCAGCCTGCGGCCCGGAGTCGCGGGTCCCGCGGGCTTACCCTGGATCGCGTTTGGAATCTTCTCGGCGGCCGTGACGGGGTGCGGCGCCATTCGCGTCGCACGGCGCCGCTAGGAATTCCGAGGCGCAAGCGATTACCCAGGCCCATTCCGCCGTCGGAATGGGCCTTTTTTTGCGCCAAAATCAACGCGAAATCCAGGGAATGATCGAAGTGGAATTCCTGAAGGACTTGACGGGGCCCTCTTCGGCGGCCGGGGCGTTGTTCAAATATTGGATGACATTGCCCGATTCTTGCACCCGATACTGGAGCAGGTTGGGCTCCGGAGCCTCGAAGCAATAGTAGTTCAAGGTCATCTCGCTGTAGTTGTCGTGGGCCTCCTTCCCCAATACGAAACGCAGCAAACCCGGCGTCGTCGTGACGGCGACCGCCGGGATCGCGTCGTAGTAGTCGTCCAACCCCATCGCGACGTTGGCGACGCAGACGGGAGCCTTGTCGAAGGCCTTGGCGAAATTAATCCCGCAAGTACTCTTGGGCTGGCCCTCCGGCAAAATGACGCGGCCGATGCGGTCCGTCCCCTCGATCCGGGTCCCCTGAGGGCATCCGAAGGTGTAGTTGGATTGGACCGGCTTGGGCGTCCCCGTGTGAGGGATGGAAAATTCCGCGGCGCCTCCCGCGGCCCCCGCTGCGCCCGGCGCCCCCGGCGGTCCGGCCGGGCCCATCGGCCCCTGCGGTCCCGGTGGGCCTGGAGGCCCCGGGTCGCCGCGCAGAAAATCGAAAAGGCCGCCGGATCCCTTCGGGCGATTATTGGAGGATTTTTCCGGGGGGTTTTGCGGGTTGGGATTGGGGTTTGCCGGCTGCGCCTGCAAGTTGCCGGCGCATAGCGTCAAGACGAGAATGAAACAGGCTCTCCGCAACGAAAAGCTCATCATCTCCCCCTGGAATAATTATACCGATCCCCCGCAAAGGGTAAAGGCTTATCTCGGAGCTCTCCCCTCCTGGGCTCGCCCGTAGCGCTTCCGAACCGCCTTCGGGGTCGGATAATGGAAAAAGCGCATCGCATCGACTTGCAAGGAGACGGAAAAACCCCTGGCCTCCAGGGGCTCCGGCCCCAGGCCCATGCCCAGGTCCATGTTCAGGGCCGGCCTGAGACAGGCCAGTCCGTTGAAGGTGCAGAGCAAGGCAGCGCCCGACACGTGGATCCCGGAAGAATCCACCGGGCGAGGCAGGTTCCGGTCGTTGAAGATCAACCCTTGCAGCAGGCCGTCCTGCGTCCGGTAGACCGCGCCGCCCAAGCTGAAGGCGGCCCCGACCTGCAGCCAGGTCGGCACGGCCTCGTAGAGATAATTCAACTCCGCGCCGAAACGGTGGGCCTGCGCGCGGCTGAGATAGGCGTCGCCGAAGCGGAGATAATTGTTCCCTTGGTACTCGTAGAAGAGACGCGGCATCAGGACGTGGTCGCGCCAGAGCCCGAGGGGGATCCGCAGCCCCGCGGCGAGCCGGCCTTGCAAGCCGTGGTGCTCGAAGCCCTTGCCGTTGAGGAAACCGTGGCGCCCGTAACCGAATGCGAGGGCGACCGAATAACTATGCGGGTTGTCCCAGCGAAAGCGGTGCTGGCTGAGGCTCCGCTCCAGCGCGGCCGGGTATTGGGCCGGATCGGGCGGAGGCGCCTTTTTCTTCGTGCCGAGACCGAAGCGCCTTTTCAAGGTTTGGGGCGTCTCTGAAGCCGCGGCCTCAGCGTCTTGCGCGACCGCTTCGGCGGGTTCCGAGGCTTCGAAATTCGAGTCGGGGGGGCTGGCCAATAGTCCCTTGAGGACGGACAAGTTCATCGCGGATTCCTCCGAAAATAGAGATTAAGGACCGTGATGAACCGTCGGCCTTATCGTCGGCCCGGGGATTCCGTTGCGATATTTCTACGTTTTTAGAATTCGATCTTGACGGACTCGGAGGAGCGCTTCGCCGGCCCGTGCAAAGACGGCCTCGACGTTGTTGCCGTCCGGATCCTCGAGGAAGGCGGCGAAATAGCCAGCATGGTAGGGACGCAGGCCGGGTGCACCGAGATCCTTGCCGCCGGCCTCCAGGCCCGCGCGATGGAAGCGCTCCACCGTCTCGCGGTCTTTCGCCTGGAAGGCGAAGTGGCAGCGCCCCGTGAGCTTGCCCTGGGCGGCCGGGCTGTCCAAGGATGAGACGAAGAGCTCGTCGGCCCAAAACCAGTCCTTGCCCTCCCCGCTCATGGGGATGCCCAGGGCCGCCAGGACGGCCGAGTAGAATCTCTTGCTGGCCTCCAGGTCTCGCACCACCAGTTGCAGATGGTCGATCATCCGCCCGCGATGCAGCTCTCGGACTTCCATGGCCTTCCTCCTTGCTGGTTTTTTTACCGGCGCTTCGGCGCGAAGACGACCCTCCGTCCCCAGGGATACAAGTTGGGGTTCGCGAAGCGACAGCGGGAAAAATTATAATAAGCCGGAATCCAGGGATAGACCAGCCGGGGATAAACGGCATAGCCGCCGGCGGGATAGACCGTGACGGAATAGACGGGCTCGGAATAAAAGGACAGTAGGGCGCCCATCAGGTAGGCGATCTCCTCGAAGGCGCGCGGGTCCAGCGAGTAGACTGGCCTGGAGACAAAGGCCCGGCTGGCCTCGTTGAAGGCGCGGTCGAGCTCTTCGTAGGGAGAGGCGGTGCGCCAGGGGCTCTTCGTGTTCTTCAAGACGCGGTCGTAGAAATCGACGGCACGCTCGCGCAGCTTCTCGAGGGAGGGAAGCAGGTCCCGCACCCCGGGGTTGGTGGCCGCCTGCGCCAGGGCCAGCGATTCCACGGCGGCGGCGTTGGCCTGGAGGTAATAGGCGATTTCTTGGATGGCGGGCATCTCGT
>JADYZQ010000107.1 GCA_020853015.1 Deltaproteobacteria bacterium | reverse complement strand
TTTCGTTGTAGACCCGGATCTTCTCGATGCGGCTGCGATCAGGGGCGTAGAAATACTCGACGATGTAGTCGTCGGTATAACGTCCCTCGAAGCCGCCGTTCGGCGGGGCGCAGGGGTCGCCGCCGGCCGGGATGTTCTGTCGGTGGGTGGGCGGACGCGTCCCAGCGATGGGCGCTGCCTGGACGGCCAGGGCCTCGGCCTGCGACTTGCCGACCGGCGCCTGCGGGACGATCTCAACCATCGCGACCATCTTCGTGTCCACCTGATAGAGGGGGTGGAAGAAGGCCGCCGTCACCTGCATCCCCTTCCCGCTCATCGGCACGTAGCGCCGGTCCTTCAAACAACCCGAGGCGCCCTTCGCGGGGGCCTGCGCCTGATAGCCCTGGGCCTGGGCCCATTGCGCGGCCTCGGCCTCGCTGCTGCCGAGGATCTCGCGCGCCTCAACACGAGAGGTCGCAACCAACGCGATCGCCGCCAACGTACTCAGGATAAATAGAGATTTCTTCGGGGTCATAGACTCGCCACGCGGGCGAAGGGCATTGTGCTACCGCCGACCCAGGCTTGCAAGGACTCTTCTTGGCCAGCCCGCAGGACGCCGCGGGCGTCGAAGAGGCGGCGGATCTCGTTGTTCTCCGCGATCTCCAATCCGTGCAGCTGCGCCGCGGCCTGTTGGAGGCGGTAGGCGTAGATCCTAAGGACGTGATCCCGGGCCTCCTCGCGGCTGGCGATCACGCCGCGGAACTGCCGGTGCAGGTAGGCCGCGGTCTCCTCGATGTCCGCGCCGGCGCGCAGCCGGCCGCGGCCCGCGCAGTGCTCGAGCTGGTCGAGCAGGTCGCGCTGCAGCGGCGTGAGCGCGATCTCCCGTCCGAAGACCTCGGCGGCGTTTCCGCCCAACGCCGCGGGCAACCAAGCCAGCTCCTGCCGGATCGCGTCCCGCAGCAGCGCGCTCTGGCGCTGGTCCTGGCGCTGGATCTCGTTGCGCACCTCGTTGGAGGAGCCGAAGAAGAAATCGTGGCTGTCGATGTAGGCCGAGATCGAGGGCGCGATCAGGCGCGGGATGTTGCGCCAGCTGAAGGCGCCGATCTCGCCGCGCTCCCGGCGCAGCTCGGCCGCGCGCAGGTCGGTGTACATCTCGTAGGTGGCATTTCCGCCCAGCTGCAGGCGGCGGATTCCGGTGAAGCCCAAGTCGCCGATGAAGCCCGCGGCGAAAGCGCGGCCGGCCAGGCGCATCGGCCGCGACTCGAGCAGGCGTAGGCTCTGGCTGGGCAGCGCGATCCGCGCGACGTCGGGCAGGAAGAAGGCCGCCGTCGGGGCGTAGCGCCGCAACGCGGAGCCCTCGGGCATGCCGTCGGTCAGGCGCTCGGCGATGCGGCTGAAAATAAGGCCCTCGCCCATGTTCCAGGCGGAACGCGGCAAGAGCGTCGCCAGGGAGACCCCGCGGCGCAGCAGGGTGCGGCCGAAGCCGGCCTCCCAACCCAGGCCGCGCAGGGCGCTCTCGCCCAGCGCACCCGCGTAGGAGGGCCTTTCCAGGAAAGTCCATTGCCCCAAGCGCTCGCCCGCGATGCGCACCGTGCGCAGCGAGGCCAGATGGTAGGGCTGCCGCAGCAGGGCGTTGGCCGTCACCTGCCAGAGGCGCTGCGTGCTCGCGCTCGCGGCGTGCGAGAGATAGACGACGAAGGCGAAACGCAGCTCGCGCTGGCGCACCGGATCCAGCCCGACGATGTCGGCCAGACGCTCGGCGCCAATCAAGGCGGCGATGCCCATGGCCAGCGGCGGACCGCCGCGCAGCACCCGCTCGCGCAGCGCGCGCAGGCCGTCGCGGTTCTCCTGCGCCCATTGCCGGCCGGCGTCGCCTTGCAGCCAACGCTCTAAATGCTCGATGGTGAGGCCCTCGGAGGCCAGGCGTTCCAGCTGGGCGAAGTTCTCGACGCCCTGGGCGGCCGTCAGGAGGGTCTCGGCCCGCTCCGGGGAAATGCGGTATTGCCGCATCAGGGAATAGAGACGCGGCAGGGAGACGAAGGGCGTGCGCACGCTGCGGCGCCCCTCGGCGTTCTCGATCACCTTCGGCTCGAAATCGGGCACCTGGTTATAGACCAGCTGCTGGTCGCTGATCATCGGCGTCTCCCCGCGCACCAGCCAGCTGGAGCGGGCCAGGCGCACCGCCAATGAATTGGGCGCCGCGAGCTGGGTGATCGTGAAATTGGGCGCGTGCACGGTGAAGGCGGAACGCGGCGGAATCACGTCGCCGTTCTGCTGGGCGGGCACGAGGATGGGTTCGTTGGCCGGAGGCACCCGCGTCTCGGCCGGCGCGTTCCTCATGCGGATCTGGAAATCTTGGTAGGTGCGGATCAGGTCCCAGGCCAGGCTGTCGGGCACCGTGGCGCGCACCTCGATCTTCTCGCCGGGGTTGATCAGCCACTGCCGACGCGCCGAGAGAGTCCAAAGGCGGCTGCGCGGACCGACCAGGTTGAAGCCGATCTTGGTCATCAGGCCGCGGGCGATGTATTCGGTCAAGGCCAACACGCCGCGCGGACCCGGTGGCAGGACGACGACCTTGGTCTCGCCCCAGGCGCCCGGCACGCCGCCGACGAAGGCGAGGATGCGGTTGGGCGTGACCGTCACCTCCGAGCCCTTCATCGTCTCGCGCTCGATCTCGCGGCCGTCGAGGGTGCTGCGGGTGAGGGTCACGTCGACGCCGACCAGGCCGTAGCGGTTGGCGATGGCGTGGGGGATCAGTCGCAGGTAGCTCAGCAGCCCCTGGTTGAACATGCCTTCGGGATTGGCGGTGCGATTGCGCTGCCGCAGGCCGAAGAGGTAGCCGGAGGCGAGAAAGCCCATCGAGTGCGTGCCCGCCTCGGCCCCGTCGACGATCGGAAAGCGAAAGCCCAGCTCGACCGAGCGGGCGATGAAGCGCGGCAGATCTCGCAGGTCGCTGGGCGCGCGTACCTGCATCGCGTTGTCGGCCGCGGTGCCCTTTTTCACCAGGACGAAGACGCTGCGTCCGCTCGGCGATTCGACGCCGGAAACGGACTCTTGGCCGGGAGCGAAGGAGGTGCCCGAGGCGCGCAAGGCTTCGCCGACCGTTTCGCCGATGGTCCCGTCGCCGCCGACCGGCAGGACAAAAATTCTTTGGCCGCCGCGCAGGGCCTCGGAGACCGCGTTGCGGATGCGCTCGCGCCGGGCCTCGAGGTCGGGAACGGTCTCGACGGGGATGACGTTCGCTCCCGAGTTTCGCAAGATCTCGAGCAATTGGGGCAGGTCGCCTCCGATGCGCCCGTCGCGGGCGGCGGGGTTGAAGACGACGACGATGGTTTGGCCGGAGAGGGTATTGCGCCGCGGACGCAGGATGGAGGAAAGGGAGGGAAGCCGCCGCCGCGGTGCCGCGGGCCGAGCTTCTTCGCCGGAAGCGGCCTCGGCGCCGCCCGTGAGATTCGCCTCCATGGGGAGATTCGAACCCGATCCGATCCGTCCAGGGGGGGTCATGCGTCCATCCTTGAAAATGCGGGTTGTGGCTTAACGGGACCGTATCGTCAAGGGGGGAAGGAAGTTGCGCTCAACCTTTGGGGAGCGGCAGGTCCCGCGTCATCTCGGAAAAATCGGCCTCGGCACCGGGGGCAGCCGTCGAAAAGCCCTCCGGATAGCGCACCCGCACGGTCGTGTGGATGCCGCCGCGCACGTAAAAATCGGCCAAAAGCTCCATCCGCCGCGGCCGCACCGCGGCCACCAAGTCGTCGAGGATGCGGTTGGTCACCGCCTCGTGGAAGGCCCCCTCGTTGCGGTAGGACCAGAGGTAGAGCTTGAGCGATTTCAGCTCGACGCAGGTTAAGTCCGGGACGTAGCTGATGCGCAGGGTCGCGAAGTCCGGCTGTCCGGTCTTCGGGCAGAGACAGGTGAATTCGGGGCAGTCGAACTTGATCTCGTAGTCGCGGTCGGAATTTGGGTTGGGGAAGGTCTCGAGCTGTTTCGACGCTTGACTGGGCATGGACTCTCCTCAGAAATCGCTCTTCAGGAATTTAAGAAAGGCGGCCTTGGTGATCTGCTTGGTCTTGAGGGCCTTGAGCAGGTTCAGCATCTTTTCCCGCTGCTCGTCCGTGGTCAAGCCCGAGATCTTCTGCTTGATCAGTTCCTTCTCCTCCGGCGTGAAATAGACGCCGCTAGCCGCGACGTTGGGCGGCGGCACCGAGACGATGGGCCCGCTCTTGATCGCCTCGCGGGTCAACGGGACTTCGCGCACGCTGCCGTCCCTGCCCTGCACCGTCAGAAGGACCTGGGTGCCGATCGGGCCGCGGATCTTCTCGGCCAGCTGTTGGAGCGTCAGCCCCGTGACGTCGCCGCCGTCGATCTTCAGCAGGCGGTCGCCGCGCCTCACCTTCGCCTTGTCCGCCGGGGATTTGTAGCTGACCGAAAAAATCAGGACGCTCTGCGGATTTTGCGGGTCGAAGTCCAGCAGGACGCCGACTCCGCCGAAGGCCTCGGCGGCCCGTGCGGCGCCGGGGGTCGTCAGGCCCAGGGACACCCCCAGAACCAAGAGGGCCAAGGCCCTCAGGAGGCACCGCAGGCGGCTTAAGGCGATTTTCGTTTCGGAACCCATCTTCATTTGGAAATGACCTCAAAGGCACGCGCTTCGTTAATTTCAAGGCGATTTTAGCGCCTATGATAAAAACATGCCATTATCATTCAGCTTTTCGACGTAAGTCGAATTCCCGACCGTTTTCCTGACCGTGCCGGGACGGCCGCGGAATCTCCGGCGCTCTCAGGCCCACCCTGTCCCAATTTTCCCTCCGAGGCAAAAATTCCCTCAGCGACCTCGAATGCCTGGCAAGGGGCATCTTTTTTTTGCATATTTAAAAAACTTGTGGAATATAGCGGCTCCACTTGTTTGACCTTAATTTTAAACGGGTTTTTTCATTATGTCCGAGATCAAAGCAGGCCTGAAAGACGTCGTCGTCGCCAAGAGCGAGGTGTGCTCCATCGACGGCGATAAGGGCGAACTCATCTACGCCGGCATCAACATTCACGAACTGGCCGAACACGCGACCTTCGAAGAGGTCGTCTACCTCCTCCTCCATCGGCGTCTGCCCAACCAGGCCCAGCTGGCCGAGCTCGACAAGGCGCTCAAGTCCCAGCGGGCCATCCCCGACGGCGTCCTGCAGCTGCTGCGCATGCTGCCCAAGACCACCGAGCCGATGGATGCCCTGCGCACCGCGGTCTCCGCGCTTTCCTCCTACGACCCCAATCCCGAGGACAACTCGCTCGAGGCCAGCCAGGCCCGGGTGCTGCGGCTCGTCGCCCAGATGCCGACCATCGTCGCCGCCTTCCAGCGAATCCGCAGCGGACAGGACCTGATCGCGCCCAAGGCCGCGCTCGGCCAGGCCGCGAATTTCCTCTACATGCTTTCCGGAAAAGAGCCCGATCCGACCAGCGCCCGCGTCTTCGACATCGCGCTGATCCTGCACGCCGACCACGGCTTCAACGCCTCCACCTTCGCCGCGCGGGTCACGGCCAGCACGCTCTCCGACGTCTACAGCGCGATCACCTCGGCAATCGGCACCTTGAAGGGCCCGCTGCACGGTGGCGCCAACCAGCGCGTCATGGAGATGCTGCTCGAGATCGGCGACAAAGACCCGCTTGCCTACGTCAAGGACCTGCTGGGCCGCCACGAGAAGATCATGGGCTTCGGCCACCGCGTCTACCGCACCGAGGACCCCCGCGCGACGCACCTGCGCAAGATGAGCCAGCAGCTCAGCCTCGCCACCGGCAACCTCAAGTGGTACGAGATGTCGAAGAAGATCGAAGACTTCATGATCGCCGAGAAGAAGATCAACGCGAACGTCGACTTCTACTCCGCCTCGGTCTACTACACCTTGGGCATTCCCACCGATCTCTTCACCCTGCTTTTCGCGATGAGCCGCATCTCGGGCTGGGGCGCCCACGTCCTCGAGCAGTACGCCGACAACCGGCTGATCCGCCCGCGCGAGGACTACGTGGGACCCAAGGACCAGCACTGGGTACCGATCGCACAACGTCCCTAAAAATAATTATTATTTCAATAACTTAGGTCGCGGCATTCCGGGGGATGGCCTTTCTTTGTCCTCTCATGTAACCTTTCTTTAGGGTTTGTCGTCCGAAAGACGAGGCCGGGGGCCTTAAGCCTATTGCGGAGGGAAATCATGAAAAAATTATTTTTGAGCTTGAGCCTGTTCGCGGCGGTATTGGCCACCTTCAGCTTGGCCGCGCCGAGCGCCCAGGCCCTCGACACTGTGGTCGTTGGACAACGTCCCTATGGTTACGGCTATGGTTATTACGGCGGCTACGGCCCCTACCCGCCTTACGCCGGCTATGTCCCCTATCCGGGTCCCTACGCGGGTTACGTCCCGGGGGCAGTCCCTCCGGTGGGCCCTTACTACTACTCGCCCAATCCCGCCCTGCAACAGCCTTACAACAGCGCCGGCAACCCCTTCTATCTCTACGACCAGGCGCAGCGGGTGCAGGCCGGCCGGCAGCCCTTCTACCCAGTCAACCCGGTGAACAACGATTACTACTATTAGCATCCCAAACGATGCGTGGATTTCAAGCCTCCGTTCGCCGGCGAGCAGGGGCTTTTTTCTTCCCGTTGCATCCCTCCGGTATCCGTTCTAAGCAGCGCCCATGTCGCTCTTCGCCTTCGAAGGCCGCATCCACGCCCCTGAATTCCGCGAGGGCCTGACCTGGTTCAACGTCGCCGCACCGCTGCGCCTGAAGGACCTGCGCGGCCGCCTGGTGCTGCTCGATTTTTGGACCTACTGCTGCATCAACTGCCTGCACGTCCTGCCGGACCTGAAATTCCTCGAGCATCGCTTCGCCGACCAGCTCACCGTGATCGGTGTCCACTCCCCAAAATTTCCCAATGAAAAGGTCGACGAGAACCTGCGCCAAGCCATCGCGCGCCACGGCATCGAGCATCCCGTCGTGAACGACCCGGACTTGAGCCAGTGGCGGCAGTTCGGGATCCGCGCCTGGCCGACCCTGGCCCTGATCGATCCGGAGGGAATCGCCGTCGCGCTGGCACCCGGCGAGGGCAATCTCGAGACCTTGGACGCATTGATCGCCGAGCTGATCGAGATCTTTCGGCTGAAGGGCGGCCTCAAGGAGGGCCCGGGGCCGCAGGCCGCGCCGGCCGCAATCGACGGCCCCCTGCTTTTCCCCGGCAAGGTCTGGGCCGACCCCGGCTCGGAAGAAATCTGGATCGCGGACAGCAACCACCACCGCCTCCTCGCGGTGGACGCCGCAGGGCAGGTTCGCGCGCGCATCGGTTCGGGCGAGGCCGGGATGGAAGATGGCGACCTCGAGACGGCCGGCTTTTTCCAGCCCCAGGGCCTCTGCCGCGTCGGCGACACTTTGTATGTGGCCGACACGGAAAATCACCTGCTGCGCGCGGTGGACTTAAGCCGAGGCCGCGTCGACACCGTCGCCGGCA
>JADYZQ010000106.1 GCA_020853015.1 Deltaproteobacteria bacterium | reverse complement strand
TCTTGAAGGGTTACGGCCCGGAGGGCTTCGTCTTCTACACCAATTTCAAGTCGCTGAAGGGACAGTCCTTGCTCGCCTATCCCAAGGCCGCCCTGACCTTCTTTTGGGAGCCGCTCGAGCGGCAGGTACGGGTGGTCGGCGAGGTCGACGCGGTCACGGAAGAGGAGGCCGACGCCTATTTCCGCTCGCGCCCCCGCCTAAGCCAGATCGGCGCCTGGGCCTCGCACCAGAGCGAGGCCTTGAAGAACCGAGCGCAGCTCGATCGGCGATTCGCGGCCTACCGAAAGAAATTCCGCGGCCGGGAGGTGCCCCGTCCGCCGCATTGGGGCGGGTTTAGGCTCCTGCCGCAGGAGATCGAGTTTTGGCAGGGGCGCCCCAACCGCCTGCACGACCGCATCCTCTACCGGATGCGCGGCAAGGCTTGGCGGGTCACCCGGCTCAATCCCTAAGGCCGCCCGCCGCTCATGGAGGAGGCAGAGGTGCAAGCTCCCTGGCACGCGACCGACATCGAAGCCTTGCTCGCCGCATTCCGCGTCGATCCCGAGCGCGGGCTGGACGCGGCTCAGGTAAGCCTGGCCCGCGAGCGGTTCGGCAGGAACGCCCTTCCCGTAAAAAAATCGCGCGGACTGGCCGGTCTCGTCCTCGCTCAATTCCGCAGTCCGCTGATCTATCTTCTCTTTCTCGCCGCCGCCCTCGCCTTCCTTCTGGGCGAGCGCCTCGATGCCGCGGTCATCCTCGGCGTTTTGTGCCTCAACGCGCTGATCGGCAGCATCCAGGAGGGACGCGCCGAGCGCTCCATGGAGGCCCTGCGCCGTTTGGGGGCGCTTCGGGTCCGGGTCCTGCGCGAGGGGCGGGAGATTTCCCTGGAGAGCTCCGAGCTGGTGCCCGGGGACATCTTGCTGTTGGCCTCGGGCGACGCGGTCGGCGCCGACGCGCGCCTGCTCTCCGTCTTCGGCCTCAGCGCCCAAGAGGCCGCGCTGACCGGCGAATCCCTTCCGGTCGAGAAGGGTACCGAGGCCCTGCCGCCCGAAGTCCTGCCGGCGGAACGCAGGAACATGGTCTTCGCGGGGACCCACGTCGCCGCCGGCCGCGGGCGGGCCCTCGTGGTCGCCACGGGCCTGGACACCGAGGCCGGAAAGATCGCCACCCTCACCGAGTCCGCCGAGGAACCCAAGACCCCGCTGGAGCTTCGCATCGCCCAGATCGGACGCTGGCTGCTCTACGCCTCGCCGGTCCTCTTGCTCGCGATCGTCGGCGTCGGCCTGTGGCACCGGCTGGGTTTTGAAGAGATCTTCCTGGTGGGCTTAAGCCAGGTCGTTTCGATGGTGCCGGAGGGCTTGCCCGTCGCGATGACGGTCGCCCTCGCGGTGGGGATGCAGCGCATGGCGCGGCACGGGGCCATCGTGCGCCAGCTCTCCGCGGTGGAGACACTCGGTTCGACCAAGGTGGTTTGCACGGACAAGACCGGGACCCTCACCAAGAACGAGATGACCGTCGTCGCGCTGCGCACCGCGGGGGGCGAGTTGTGGGAGGTCACCGGCTCCGGCTACGCCCCGGAGGGGGAGATCCGGCGGGCCGGCTGCGGGCTGGTGTTGGCGGAGGCGCCGGAGGTGCGGGAGCTGCTTCTGGCCGCGGTGCTGTGCAACGACGCCCGCCTCCTGCCGCCCGGTCCCGAGGAGCCGCGTTGGAGCCTTTCGGGCGATCCCACCGAAGGATCCCTGCTCAGCCTGGCGGAGAAGGCGGGGCTGAGAAAATCGGAATGCGAGGCAAGCTTTCCCCGGTGCCGCGAGATCCCCTTCGATTCCGAGATCAAGATGATGGCGACGCAGCACGGGGGACCCGTGGGTCCGGTGATCTATTTGAAGGGGGCGCCGGAGGTCCTGCTGGAGTATTGCGGCGGCGCCTTGGGCGACGGCGGCGAGACGAGGATCCTGGACGAGGCCGGCAGGCGCCGCATCCTACAAGAAGGCGCCGAGTTGGCGGGGCGGGCCCTGCGCCTCTTGGCCTTCGCCGAGGTCCCTGCCTCGGAGGGGGACTTGAGCCGGGGGCTGGAATCGTTGCGGGGCCGGGCGCGCTTCCTCGGCCTGGTCGGGCAAATGGACCCGCCGCGCCCCGAGGTGCGGCGGGCGGTGGCGCTGTGCCGCTCCGCGGGGATCCGTCCCATCATGGTGACGGGCGACCACAAGGCCACCGGCCTGGCGATCGCGCGGGAATTGGACATCGCGCGCGACGGCGACCTCGCCCTCGACGGCCGGGAGCTGGAGGCCCTTTCCGAAGAGGAGTTCCGCGCGCGGCTCGAGCGCATCTCGGTCTACGCCCGCGTCTATCCCGCCCAGAAACTGCGCATCGTCCAGGCCTGGCAGGCCCGCGACGCGGTGGTGGCGATGACCGGCGACGGCGTCAACGACGCCCCCGCGCTGGCGCAGGCCGACGTCGGCGTGGCGATGGGCCTCACCGGGACGGAGGTGGCGAAGGCGGCGGCCAAGATCGTGCTGACCGACGACAACTTCGCGACCATCGTCCGGGCGGTGGAAGAGGGACGCCTGGTGTTCCGCAACATCGTGAAGACCCTGCTCTACCTTCTGTCCACCAACCTCTCCGAGGTCGTCCTCCTGCTCGCGGCCCTGACCCTCGATTACCCCCTGCCCCTGGCGGCGGTGCAGATCCTCTGGGTCAATCTGGTCACCGACGGGACCATGACGATTCCCCTCGCGATGACGCCGCTTGAGGGCGACGAGATGGCCGCGCCGCCGATCCCCCGCCGCGCGCGGCTTTTGTCGGGCGATTTTCTGCGGCGGATGGCCGTCATGGTTCTGGCGATGTCGGCGGCGACCCTGGCCTATTTCCTCCTGAGGGTGGAGTCGGGGATGCCTTTCGATCAGGTGCGCACGGGGACCTTCACCCTGCTGGTGGTCTGCCAGTGGTTCAACGCGCTTAATTGCCTCTCCGAGCGGCACTCGGTCTTCGCCTGGAAGACCTTGCAGAATTACTGGTTCTGGGGCGGTTGGTGGCTGGGCAACTTGCTGCAGATGGCGGTGATCTTTTGGGAGCCGCTACAAGTCTTGTTCCGCACGGTGGCCCTTCCTTGGTCCGAGGCCCTGCTGATCGGCGCGGCGGGAAGCCTGGTGCTGTGGGCGGAGGAGCTGCGGAAGTGGCTCGCGCGGCGCCGGCTTCGGGCCTGACGAAACTCATTCTTTTTTCGGGCCCTGGGATTAAACTGAAGCCGCCTTTCCAGCCCCAGCGGCGGGAGGGCGGGAGGTTAGCGATATGATATTCATGGTGGATTCCGCGTTTTCCCTGGAGCTTCTGGCCTTCGCGGGCGGCGCGGCCCTTTGGGTGTGGGCGGCCCGC
>JADYZQ010000105.1 GCA_020853015.1 Deltaproteobacteria bacterium | reverse complement strand
TGTTGCGGCCGAAGCGCCGGGATCTCCCGCCCGCGAGCAGGACCCCCGTCACTTCGGGATAGATGGGGTTCACGTCTCGTATCCTTTCCAATTCAGCCCCTCGCCGTCGAGGGACCTCGGGAGGCGGGGCCGTTTCCAACCTCACCCTGTCCGCGGCACCTTATCCCGCAGGACTTAGGCGCGACGGATCGGAATTGTTTCATCCCTTGAGCTGTTGCTTGGCGTCCTCGACGTCGCGTTGGACGTCCTTCACTTCTTTCCTGAAGTTCTTGAAAAACTCGCCGATGCCGCGGCCCAAGCCGGGCAGCTTCGAGGGACCGAAGATCAGGAAGACGACCAAGACCAGCGCAGTAATTTCTCCGGGACCGAGGCTCATAAAAATTTCCTCTAAGTGCATTTATAAAGGAAACACACCTAGTCCCCTATGACCCCTGGCAGCAGGGCATATGATCTGAATCAGGTGCTTAACTATTTAATTTTATTAGATTTCTTCTATCATCCGGGCGATGACGCGCCACTCATCCGCCGAGATCAGCTGTTGGGCGAGCGGAAAGATCACGGTGTTTTCCTTGAAGATGTGCAGGCGCATGGTCTCGACGATCTCCTGCCCCAAATGGAAGGCGTGCTCGAGCAGGACCTGCCGCGACTTCGCGTCTTCCAGGCGCGGGGCGAGGCCTAGCAGGTTGAAGACCAGGCAGGTCGACTGGCCGACCTTCAGGTGATCGTCCTCCATCACCTCGACGGGCGTGACGGGCTTGCCGCTGGGGCTGTGCTCGCCCGTCGCGAGGAATTTTTCTCGCAGGAAGGGGAAGAGGCACTTCTCCTCCTTGCGGTGATGGGCCAGGACGCTCTCGTCCTGAAACTGAAAGAAGCGCTTCAGGCCGGCGGAGATCTCCGGGTTGAAGCGCCACTCGTTTTGCTTGAGCGCCAGGAGGGACTGCTCGAAGACGTTGAGGACCTTTTCGTATTCCCGGTGCTCCGCGAGGAAGGCGCGGAGCGGCGCGACCAGGGATTCCTCCGGGACCTGCTCGACGGAGCTCGAGCGCGCCTCGGGCGGCTCCATGGGGCTGCAGGGGCTTTGCTCGACGCCGTGCTCGACGAAACGCTTGATGGGCTCTTGCGACATACGGGCTCCTACTGGTGCAAGTGAAAGCTCTCTTGGAGATAGGGATCGTTCCTCGGGATCAGGGGCGCCCGCTCCAAGGCCTTGCCGGTGACGAAGGCGAACAAGGCGGCGAAACCCAGCCCGGAGAGGATCTCCATCCAGCCGATGCTGCGGGCCTTGAGGACATTAGGCGCGACCAAGAGGAAAATATCCAGCCAAAAACCGATCAAGAGGACGACGCAGACCCGTTTCAGGACCGCCGCGCTGCGCTTGGCGGCGCGCGGCAGCAGGATGAGGAAGGGGATCAGCCAGTTGAGGGCGAAATTCAGGGCGAAGAGCCAGAGCCAATCGGGATCCGTCCGCACCCAGAAATAGGCCGTCTCCTCGGGGATGTTCGAGTACCAGATCAGCAGGTATTGCGAGACCCAGATGTAGGCCCAGAAGCAGCTGAAGGCGAAGATCATCTTGCCCAGGTCGTGCAGGTGGTTCTCGTTGAGCAGCCGGCCGAAATAGCCCCGCTCCTGGAGCAGGATGACCAAGAGGGCGATCGCCGCGAGGCCGTGCAGGAAGAGGCTGGAGAAGGTGTAGACCGAGTAGATCGTGCTGTACCAGTGCGGCTCCAGCGACATCAGCCAGTCGTAGCTCGCCAGCGCGAAGGTCAAGGCGAAAACCAAGATGAAGAGCGCCGAGACGCGGATGCTGCGCCGGTGGAGCGAGAGGTCCGGGTTCGCGTCCTGCCGCAGGGAATAGCGGCGCAATAAATAGGTCAGCAGGATCCAGAGACCGAAATACGCGACCATGCGCCCGAAAAAGAAGGGCACGTTCAGGTAGGGCTCCTTGTGCCTCAGTAGCGGGTCGTGCAAGACGGCGTCGTGGTGCGACCAATGGTAGAGCGAGTGCATCCCGAAGACCAGGGTCAGCATGAGCAGGAGGGCCACCGGGAGGAAGCGCGTCATCGCCTCGGGGACGCGCTTGAAGTTGGAGGCCCAGCCGGCGTTGGTCACGTAGAGGATGGCCAGGAAAAAGGCGGCCGCCAGGGCCAGCGAGGTGTAGTAAAAATTATTGATCAGGAGGTTGACCCACATCCGCGCCGGGTCCAGGAAGGCGCCCGCGGCCAGGGCGGCGAAGCCCGCGGCCATCAGGACATAGCTCCAGCGCTTGTAAACGGGCGCGAAGGTGAAACTCGGCTTGATCTTCATGGGGCCCTCCCTCCCGTGGGAAGCGATTCGGCGGCCGGGGACGGGGCCGGCGCCGCCGGAGCGAATTCCGTCGCGGGCTTAGTCTCCGCCCCGGGCGTCAGGCCCTGCAGCTTGCGCAGGTAAAAGACCAGCTTCCAGCGATCCTCCGGCCTAATCTGGCTCGCATAGGCGGCCATCTCGCCGGAACCCACGGTGACGATGTGAAAGAAACGCCCGTCGGGATACTGCATCAAGGTCTTCCCGGTCAGGGACGGCGGGTTCGGGTACTTCGGGATCAGCGGGCCGTCGCCCTGTCCCGTCTCGCCGTGGCAGATCAGGCAGAAGTTGCGATACACCTGCTCCCCGCGCGCCAGGGCCTCCGGCGTGAAGGGAATCGGGTTCTTCAGCTCGGCCCCGGCCTTCTGCGCGTCCTCCGGCGTCGCTCCGTAGGGATAGGGCAAAAAGCCCCGCGGCACCGTGCCCGCCGGCGGCGCCTGCAGGGTCTTGCCGTCCTTGAAGTTGGGGTTCGACGCGAAGGCATCGTAGGGCACCGAACGAACCATCTCCGGCATAAACTCGTAGCCCGGCTGCTTGGGGCTCGAGTCGCAGGCCGCCACGGCCAAGAGGGCCGAAGCCAAAAAGCCGCAGATCAGGGCGCGCCTCAACACAGGACCTCCTTGCTCTCCACCGCGAAGGCGCCGAGCTCGCCCAGCAGGCGCCGGGCCTGCGGCTCATCCAGCGAGGCGTCGCGCTGCTCCAGGACGAGGGCGAAGGTGTCGCTGGTGACGCGCGGGTGAAAGACCCTCGCCCTCGAACCCGGAAACAGCCTGGAACGGAGAAGGAAAGCGGCGACCGTGCTCAAGGCCCCCAAGAGGACGGTGATCTCGAAGGCCACCGGGAGCCAGGCCAGGGTGGAGTTGTCGGGCTTGCCGCCGACGTTGATCGGCCAATCCACCACCGAGGTCCAGTATTGGAAGGCCATGGCCAAGGCGAGACCCGCGAAGCCCGCGGCGAAGGTCACGTAAGGCAACCGCGAGCGCTTAAGCCCCATCGCCTCGTCGATCCCGTGGATGGCGTAGGGGGAATAGACGTCCTCGATCGCGAAGCCGCGCTCGCGCATCGCCCGCACCGCGCCCAGCAAGGCGTCCTCTTCCCGAAAATGTCCGACCAGGTACTTCTTAAACATTCCGAATCACCTCTTCCCGCTTGTTCTGCGCGGACAGCACGATCTTCACCTCGTGAATCGCGATGCCGGGCAAGAATCGGATGAACAGGAGAAAACAGGTGAAAAAGAGCCCGAAGGTCCCGAGGAAGGTCCCGACCTCGATGAAGGTGGGCTTGTACATGGCCCAGCTGGAGGGCAGGAAGTCGCGATGCAGCGAGGTGACGATGATGACGAAGCGCTCAAACCACATCCCGACGTTGACCAGGATCGACAGGATGAACATGGGGACGATGCTGGTGCGGATCTTCTTGAACCAGAAGAGCTGCGGGACGATCAGGTTGCAGGTCATCATCGTCCAATAGGCCCAGGCGTAGGGGCCGGTGGCGCGGTTTTTGAAAGTGAACATCTCGTACGCGTTGCCGCTGTACCAGGCCATGAAGAACTCGGTGACGTAGGCGAAGCCGACGATCGAGCCGGTCGCGAGGATCACTTTGCACATGTTCTCGAGGTGGTGCATCGTGATGTAGTTTTCCCAGTGCATCACCCTGCGGGTGAGGATCAGCAAGGTCAGTACCATCCCGAAGCCGGAGAAGACCGCGCCGACCACGAAATAAGGCGGAAAGATCGTCGTGTGCCAGCCGGGGATGACCGAGGTCGCGAAGTCCATGCTGACGATGGTGTGCACCGAGACGACCAGCGGCGTGGCGAGCCCGGCCAGGATGAGGGTGAGCGTCTCGTAGCGCGCCCAGGTCCGGCTCGAGCCGTCCCAGCCCAGGCTGAAGACTGAGAAGAGCCGTTTCTTGACCTTATTCGTCGTCCGGTCCCGCAGGGTGGCCAAGTCGGGGATCATCCCGATGTACCAGAAGACCGCCGAGACGATGAAATAAGTGCTGATCGCGAAGACGTCCCAGAGCAGCGGCGAGCGGAAGTTCACCCACAGCGAGCCGCGCAGATTGGGATAAGGAAAGACCCAGAAGGCCAGCCAAGGTCGCCCCATGTGAATGACCGGGAAGACGGCGGCGCAGAGCACCGCGAAGATGGTCATCGCCTCCGCCGCGCGGTTGATCGAGGTGCGCCACTTCTGGCGGAACAACAGCAGGATGGCCGAGATCAGCGTGCCCGCATGGCCGATGCCGACCCAAAAGACGAAGTTGGTGATGTCGAAGGCCCAGCCGATCGTCTTGTTCAAGCCCCAGACGCCGATCCCCTTTTTGATCTGGTAGCCTACCAGCGCCGCGCCCATCAGCAGGGTCAGCGAGGAGAGCAGAAAGAGGAGCTTCCAGCCGGCGCCGGCCTTCCGCTCCAGCGGGCGGCAGACGTCCTCGGTCACGTCCACCATCGATTTCTCTCCGGTGACCTGCGGGGGACGCAGCGGGCTTGAGACGGTCAATCGCGACATAACCTATTCCTTGTTCCGCACCTTGGTGAGGTATCCCACCGCGGGGCGTACGTTCAGTTCCTCCAACACCGCGTAGTAGCGCTCGTCCTTGAGCAGCTTCGAGATCTCGCTGTTCGGGTCGTTCAGGTCGCCGAACACGATGGCCTTTCCCGGGCAGGACTGCTGGCAGGCCATCTGGATCTCGCTGTCCTTGAGCGCCCTCCCCTCGTTCTTCGCCTGCAGCTTGCCCTCCTGGATGCGCTGGATGCACATCGAGCACTTCTCCATGACGCCGCGCGAGCGCACCGTGATGTCGGGGTTTAAGGCCAGTTTGGCGACCTGGTCGTTGAGGTTGAAGTCGAACTCGGGGTTGTCGGCGTAGTCGAACCAGTTGAAGCGCCGCACCTTGTAGGGGCAGTTGTTGGCGCAGTAGCGGGTGCCGACGCAGCGGTTGTAGACCTGCTGGTTGAGGCCGTCGGAGCTGTGCACCGTCGCCAGGACGGGGCAGACGGTCTCGCAGGGGGCGTTGCCGCAGTGCTGGCACATCATCGGCTGGTGCAGGGTCTCGGGATTTTCCGCGTCGCCGACGTAATAGCGGTCGATGCGGATCCAGCCCATCTCGCGCCGGCGCCAGACCTCCTCCGCGCCGACCACCGGGACGTTGTTCTCCACCTGGCAGCCGATCAGGCAGCCGGAGCAGCCGGTGCAGGCGTTGAGGTCGATGGCCATGCCCCAGCTGTGGGCGCCCTCCTTCCAGGCGGGCCACAGCGAGATCAGCTTGGGCCTATCCTCGTTGCCGGCGCGCGGGTTTTTCTTGTACTCGTCGAAGTTGGTCTGGCGGACGATGGCGCGCCCCTCCATGCTGCCGTGGGTCTGCGTAGTAGCGACGCGCTGCGCTCGCCCCGTGGCGGCGAGTCGGACGCCCGGGATCGCGTAGCGAAAGTACCCGTCCGCGTAGCCGAGCATCGGGTAGGCGTCGGCGCCGACGCCCTTCCCCACCTTCCCCGCCGCCGTGCGCCCGTAGCCCAACGCCGCGCCGAGGGTCTTGGCCGGCATGCCGGGCTGGAGGAAGACGGGCAATTCCAAATTTCCCCGCTCGGTTTCCACCCGGACGACATCCCCGTCCTTCCAGCCGCGCCGGGCCGCCTCGGCGGGCGCGATCTTCAAGACGTTGCCCCAGGTCACCTTCGTCACCGGGTCGGGCAGCTCCTGGAGCCAGGGATTGTTGGCCGCCGCGCCCTCGCGCAGGGCCACGGACTCGTAGACCTGCATTTGGAGGGCCTCGGCGCCGGCGGCGCGGAGCCGCGGATCGGCCAGGGCCGCGCGCGCAATCTCGACGGGATTCTCCACGAGGGCTTTCGCCTGGGGATCCGATCCCGGCAGGCGAAATACCCCGTCATGGAGAGAGTGGTTCCAAAACTCGCGGAAAGAGAGAAATTTTGTTTGTCGGGGATAGAGCGTCTTTTCCCAATGGGCCTGGAGGTAGCGGTAGAAATCCTGACCTAAGCCCAGCCAGCGCAGCAGGCCGTCCTGGAAGCCGCGGTTGTCGAAAAGCGGCGCGATCAAGGGCTGCGTCAGATGGAACAGCCCCGCGCGGGGCTCGGCGTCGTTCCAGGCCTCGAGGAAGTGCAGGCCCGGCGCCTGGGCGCGGACCAAGGCGGCGGTCTCGTCGGGCGCGGGGCTGAAGGAGAGGGAGAGCGGGACCTTCTTCAGGGCCTCGCGAAACTCCCCGGCCAACGGGTTGTCGTAGGCGGGGTTCACGCCCTCGATCAGCAGCGCCGCGACCTCGCCGCGCCGCATCGCCGCTACCAGCTCGGCCAACGCGGCCTCGTCGCCTAGCTTTTGGCGGGAGACGCCGTCCAAGTCGACGGTCTTGCCGATGTTGTCCAGCAGGGCGTTGATCGCATTGACCGCGGCCTGGACAACGGGCTCGTTGGAGCCGCTGACCACCAGGGACTTTCCGCGATGGGCCCACAGGTCCTTGGCGACCGCCTGGATCTTTTCCAGGGGCAGCCCCTGCTTGGGAAAATCCGGCAGGGCCGCGCCGCCGGCCAGTGCCTGAACGGCCTCCAAGAGGGCCAAGGTCGCCCAGGCCGTTTGGTCGGGCGCGATCGGGAGACGCAGGTCCGCGTTGCTGCCGGTCAGGCTGAAATCGGACTCGATCTGCACGTGGCGGGAGGGCTCGACGCCCAGCTTGAGCTTGCGGCGCGAGACGTATTGCCGCGTGAATTCCACCGGCGAGAGCCATGAGCCGAGAAAATCTGCCTGAATCCCCACGATGCGTTCCGCGAGGTCGAAGCGATAGGTCGGCAGTACCGCCGCGCCGAAGCTCCGGCGGTTGGCCTCGCGGATCGCCTTGGCCGAGACGGGGTCGTAGGCGACGTGACTCGATCCCGGAAATTTCTTCAGGAACTCCTCGATCAGCGCGAGGGTGGAGGGACCGCTGATCGTCCCCGTCAGGAGGACGGCCTTGCGCCCCTCCGCAGCGGCGGAGGCCAGGGCCACGCGGACCTTTTCGTCCAGGGCATCCCAGGCGATGGGGTTTCCTTCCCAACGCGGGGCCTTCAGGCGCGCCCCGTCGTAGAGGGAGAGCAGGCTCGCCTGCCCCAACGCGCAGACGCCGCCTTGGTTAAGCGGGGATTCGGGGTTGCCCTCCACCTTGATCGGGCGCCCGTCCCGGCTCTTGACCAAAAGACCGCACCCGGCGCTGCAACCCGCGCAGGTCGTGGCGTACCAATTGGCCACGCCCGGCGTCAGCTCCTCGGGCTTTTGCAAAAAGGGGATCGCCTTGTGGACCGGCGAACGGGTGCAGGCCGTCATGGCGACGGTGCCGAGGCCGAAGCCCATCAGCTTCAAGAAGTCGCGACGCGAGGCGCTCCACTCGGGAAACTCGTCGGCTTTCCCTTCGCGGCGCGCCGGGTCCTCGCGCAGCTCCTCGAGGCTCTTCCAGGCTTTCTTCTCCGGGACCGGTTTTTTCGAGTCAGGCTTCATAAGTCCTTTAGTAATGGCACTTGGCGCAGTCCATGCCGCCGACGAAGGCCTTCGGCATCTTCTCGCTCAGGAATTCCGCCGCGGCGGCCTGCCCGTGTCCGGGCGGCGGCGCGATGCCTTGCTGGCGATGGCAGTCGATGCACCAGCCCATCGTCAGCGGCTGGTCCTGCCGCATCCGCCCCATCGTCTCGACCGGGCCGTGGCAGCTGCGGCAGTCGACGCCCGCGTTCACGTGCTGGCTGTGGTTGAAGTAGACGAAGTCCGGAAGGTTGTGGACCTTCACCCACTCGATGGGCTTGTTCTCGGCCACCGCCTTGGCGATCTTCTGGATCTCGGGCGAATCCTTCTTGATCTTGTTGTGGCAGTTCAGGCAGACGTTGGCCGGAGGAATGCCCGCGTGCCGGCCCTGCTCGGCGCCGAAGTGGCAATAGCGGCAGTCGATCTTGTTGTCGCCGACGTGGATCTTGTGCGAAAAGGCGATCGGCTGATCGGGGGAATACCCCTGGTTCACGCCGACCTTCATGCCCGCGCGCACCAGCCAGGCGACCAAGGTCGCGAGGCCGATCAGCAGGAGGACGGCGGCGAGCTTGGCGACGGGGCCGGCCTTAGGTTTTGGATCGTGCTCTCTCATGGCGTTCAACAGGGCTTCTCGCAGCCTTTCCGGCGGTAGAACCACCAATTCAAAGCGATGTTCAGCGCGAAAAATACGGCGGCTCCGTAAAAGAACGGATTGGGGGAGCCCGTTTTGGTGATGATCTGGCCGATCAACATCGAAAAGACGAAAGGGCCGTAGGCGGCGACGGCCGCGGTCCAACCCAACACCCCTCCCGCCTGGCGCGGGGGAAAGATCACGGGGATCTGCCGGAAGGTCGAGGCGTTGCCCAGTCCCGCGAAAAAGAAGATCCCCAGCATGCAGCCGACAAAGTAAGGAAAGGTCGCCAGCGAATCGGGGCGGGTGAAAAAGGTCACGGCCACGGTGAAGACCAACAACCCGATGCCGCTGATTTGGGTGATGACCGCCCCGCCCCATTTGTCGCTGAGGGGACCGGCCGCCACGCGAACCGCCGAGCCGATCAGCGGGCCCAGAAAGGCGTAGGTCAGAGGGTCGGGGTAGTTGGGAAACGGCTTGTAAATCGACTTAATCAACAGCGGAAAGGCGGCGGAGAATCCCGAGAAGGCGCCGAAGGTCATGAGGTAAAGCGAGGTCATGATCCAGGTATGCTTGTCTTTGAAGATGTCCGCCTGCTCGCGGACGGAGGCCTTGACCGGCACGCTCCTCAACAAAAACCAGGCCAGCGCGCCGATAACAAGTAGGAGAGGCGCGTACCACAGCGCCGCGTTCTGCAGCCACACCGGCTTGACGACTTCTCCCTTGACGAAGGTTTGAGGCGCTCCGCTCCAGGCTCCGAAGGCGGCGAAGCCGATGATCCAGGGCGTGACGAACTGGGTGAGGCTGACGCCGAAATTCCCGATCCCCGCCTGGATGCCGAGGGCCGTGCCCTGGTAGCGCTTGGGAAAAAAGAGGCTCGTGCTGGGCATGAATGAGGAAAAATCGCCGCCTCCCATGCCGAGGGCCAACGCCAGGACCATGAAGACCCAGAAGGGAGTCTGGGGATTCATCACGGCCAGGGCGAGACCGATGCAGGGAAAGATCTTCAGCAACGTGGAAATCGCGATCACATGTCGCGTGCCGAAAATGGGAATCATGAAGGTATGGAGGATGCGCAAGGTCCCGCCGGCCAAACCCGGCATCGCCGCGAGCCAAAAAAGCTGCATGGTGTCGAATTGAAACCCGATGTTCGGCAGTTTGACGACCACCGCGCTCATCACGAACCAGGTGGCGAAGGAAAGCACGAGTGAAATGGTGGTAATCGTCAGGGTGCGCCAGGCGATCTTGCTGCCGGCGCGCTCCCAGAAGCCGATTTCTTCCGCATTGTAGCTTGGCAACCATGTGCTCATAAGCGTTCCTAAACCGCGCCCGGCTTGGCTTCGACTTGAAGCATCAGCTCCGGGACTCTTTCTTTCATCATTTTCTGGATGGCACGGTGCATCCAGACCAGGCAGACCAGGATCAAGGCGACGAAGAACATCCAGCAGGTGGTCCAGAGACCGGTGGCCTTCAATAGGTAGCCGAAGACAATCGGCCCGAAGAAGCCGCCCAGGCCGCCCAGCACGCCGACGATTCCCCCGACGACGCCCACTTGGTTCGGAAAATAATCCGGGATGTATTTGTAGACCGCGGCTTTGCCGATTCCCATCATGATACCGATGATGAAAACCAAGGCGGTGAAAATCCAGACGTTGGCCTGGAAGTAGATATGGGTGGTGCCTTTCGCGAGCAGTTGCTTCTTCGCCACTTCCTGTCCGGGGACCACAACCGGCTCCTGCCAGGTCTCGGCCTTGGGCAGGACCAGGACGTTTGCATCGTGGCTGCCCTCCGTCCGGACGGAGCGGGGCTTATAGGAATAAACCTTGTCCCCGACCACGACCTTCCCCTCCCCCGCTTCGGTCACGACCCCCTTCGCGGTCGCCGAAACGCCGGCGCCGGGGGAGTAAATCTCCATCCGGGGGACGATCAGCAGGGCGGAACAGGCCAGACAGGTGCCGAAAACCCAATACATGATCCTTCGCGCCCCGAATTTGTCGCTGAGCCATCCTCCCAAGGCGCGGATGACGCCGGAGGGCAGCGAAAATATCGAGGTCATCATTCCGGCCGTCGCGATCGACATGGTGTAGACGTTCACGTAGTAGGGTATCAACCACTGGGCGAGCGCCACGAAACCGCCGAAGACATAGAAATAATAGAGCCCGAAGCGCCAAACCCTCAGCTCGCGCAAGGGGCGGAGACGCTGGGTCAAGGACAAGCCCCGGCCGCTGTCGGCCTTCTTCGGAAAGGTGAAGAGCCAAAATAAGACCGTCATCGCAAGCAACGCCACGGCGTAGAGCCTGGGGAGCTGCCGCCAACCTTCCAGATGGGCTCCGTCGTCGGTAAGATATTTCAGCAGGATGGGAGCTCCCAAGCTGGTGAGGGCCGATCCCGCGTTGCCCGCGCCGAAGACGCCCAGCGCGGTTCCCTGGTTCTCCTGCTTGAACCAAACCGAGGTATAGGCGATGCCGACCGCGAAGGAGGCCCCGGCCGTTCCGAAGCCCAGGCTGCCAAGGAAGAAACCCGCGAATCCGTCGGCGAAGCTGATCAGGTACAGTGCGCCCGCGGAGAGCAGCATCAACACGGCGAATACCGGCCGGCCGCCGTATTTATCGGTCAATACCCCCACCGGCAGCCTCAGCAAAGAACCTGTCAGTACCGGCGTGCCGATCAGCCAACCGATCTGGGCCTGGTTCCACGCATAGAGCCCGTTGTCGGCCAGGAAGGTGACCAGGACGCCGTTCATCATCCAGCACGCGAAGCAAGCCGTGAAGGCCAGCGTATTCATGGTGAGGACGGAGATTGATTTTGTTTTCTCGGTCATGGGCATTTTTCCGTCATTTTCAATTCGACGCCCGCCGGATCTTCTTCCGGTCGTAATTCCAGACCACGATCTGATAGGAGCGCCACAGGTACGAGACCGGCACGACCAGGAAGTGGATCAGGCGGGTGAAGGGCAAAATGGCGACGATCAAAAAGGCGGTGAAGACGTGGACCTTGACCAAGGTCGGCATCCCCGCGATGAACTCGACGTTGGGGTTGAACGTGAACAGGCCCCGCAGGTAGGGCACCAGGGCGGAGGCGTACCAGCTGGAGCCCCAGCGGTAGCCGATCGCCACCGCCACGCCCGAGGCGACCTGCACCAATAGCACCGCCAGCACCAGGACGTCGACCTTCGAGGTTACCTGGCGGATCCGCGGGTCGCTGATCCGCCGCGCGATCAGCAGGACGATGCCGACCAGGGCCATCAGGCCGAAGGTGAGGCCCGTGACCTCGAGGATCAGCAGCCGGATCGGCACGGAATTCCACAGCAGGACCTCGCGCGGGAACAGCAGACCGATCAGGTGCCCCAGCAGGACGGCGAGGATGCCGTAATGCCAAGGCACCGAGCCCCAGAACAGCTTCTTGCTCTCCAGGAATTCCGAAGAGAGGCTGGTGAACTCGTGGCGCCGGAAGATATAGCGCCAGAGCGAGACGACCACTTCCAGGGCGATGGCGACGTAGGGGAAGACGACGAAGAGCAGGTAATTTTTCATGACAGGGCTCCTTCCCGGCGCTCGGGCCCGCGGGCCTCGGCGGGGAAATCCTTGCGCAGGACGCGCTGCAGCGCCTGCAGGGCCCCGCCGTAGACGTTCCCCTTCTCCTTGAAGCCCGGCAGCATCTTCTCGAGGGCGGGCTCCACAAAGACGCGGCTCAACTCGCCGGCCAGCTCGCTCGCCTGGATCTTGGCGAGAAGCCGCAGCAGGTTGGGGAGGTGGTCGGCGAGTTCGGTCCCGCAGCGGTTCTCCGCCTTTTCGTGCTCGCGGTTGAGGTGGACCAGCAGCTCGCCGCGCTTGTAGTCCTCGCCGAACAGGACGTAGCCGACGTCCAGGTAGCAGACCGGGTGGATCTCGAAGGTGTGGGTGTAGAGCTCCTGGAGCCGCTGCTCGCTGGATTCGCGGACGAAATCGCGGAGCGGCGCAAGGGCCTCGCCCGCTTCCGGATAGGCGGCCGCGACCTCGGCCAAGGCCGCCTCGATCTCGGCGCGATCCCCCGTCCAGGGATAGCTGAGTATGCGCGCGAAGCTTTCATAGGGATGTCTCCGGGCCATGATTACAACCCCCTCCCCACGGCCATCCGGAAGCCGAAGCCGCCGGTGCCCTTCTTCTCGAATTCCGTGTCGAGCATGACGATGGCCTCCTCGCGGTGGCTGGGCGGAATGACGAAGCGTTCTTCGAAATTGGCCAGCGAGGTCAGCCGGTAGATCGCCTCCGCCTGCTCGCGGCTGGTGCCGGTCTCCTTGAGCGCCTTCTGCACGGCCTCGGCCCCGAGGTCGCCGACCGTCTCCTCCCGGCGGTAGAGCCGCACCGCCATCATCTTCTTCAAGACCTCGCGGATCTGGCCCTCGTTCCCGGCCGTGAAGAGGGAGGCCAGGTATTGGATGGGCAACCGCGCCTGCTCGATGTCGGTGAAGAGCCCTTCGGTAAGGCTCTCGTAAACGCCCTCCTCGCTCATCCCCATGATCGGCAGCAGGGGCGGGACATAGAAGAGCATGGGCAAGGTGCGGTACTCGGGGTGCAGCGGCAGAGCCAACCCCCACTCCTTCACGAAACGATAGACCGGCGAGCGCTGGGCGTACTCGATCACCGAGTCGTGGATGCCGTTCTTCCGCGCCTCTTCGATGACCTTGGGATCGCGCGGGTCCAGGATGATCTCACGCGACAGGTCGAGCAGCTTGGACTCGTCGGCGGAGGCAAACTGATGGATCAGGTCCGCGTCGTAGAGCATCATCCCTAAGTAGCGGATACGTCCGACGCAGGAGTGCATACAGGCCGGGGCCTGGCCCGTCTCGAGGCGAGGGTAGCAGAGGATGCATTTTTCCGACTTGCCCGTGGACCAGTTGTAATAGGTCTTCTTATAGGGACAGGCGGTGACGCACATGCGCCAGGCGCGGCACTTCTTTTGGTTGATCAGGACCACGCCGTCCTCGCCGCGCTTGTAGATGGCGCCCGAGGGGCAGGCCGCGAGGCAGGCCGGGTTGAGGCAGTGGTTGCAGATCCGCGGCAGGTAGAACATGACCAGCTTCTCGACCTGGAAGAGGGCCTCCTGTTCTGCCTGCGAAAGGTTCTTGAAGTTGGGATCCTTCCGCGCGTAATCCGGGCTGCCGCTCAGATCGTCGTCCCAATTGGGACCGGCCTTGATCTCCATGAACTTCCCGGTCAAGAGCGAGACGGGCCGCGCCACCGGCTGAGTATCGCCTTCCGGGGAATTAAAGAGGTCTTCGTAACGGTAGGTCCAAGGCTCGTAATAATCGTCGATGGTCGGCAGGTTCGGGTTGTGGAAGATATTCTTGAAGGCACGCAGCTTCCCAGCGCCTTTCAGTTCGATGGAGTTCCCCTTCTTGACCCAGCCGCCCTTGTAGTCTTCTTGGTTTTCCCAGGCGGTGGGATAGCCGGTGCCGGGCTTGGTCTCGACGTTGTTCCACCACATGTATTCCGCGCCCTTGCGGTCCGTCCAAACGTTCTTGCAGGCGATGGAGCAGGTGTGGCAGCCGATGCATTTATCCAGGTGAAATACGACCGATACTTGTGCGCGAACGTCCATAATGACCCTACCAAACCAGGTCTTCGAGCTTGCGAACCATGACATAGGTGTCGCGGTTGCAGCCGGTGGGACCCCAATAATTGAAGTGATAGGTGAACTGGGCATAGCCGCCGACCATCAGGTTCGGCTTCAGCCGCACCCGAGTGAGGCTGTTATGTCCGCCCGCCCGCTTGTACTCGCGCAGAGGCGAGCGCGGCACCGAGTAGGTGCGCTCCGGCGAGTGGTAGATGATGCACACGCCCTTCGGGATGCGCGCGCTGACGTTGGCGCGGGTGCAGACCACGCCGTGGTCGTTGTGCACCTCCACCCAGTCGTTGTCCTCGAGGCCCAGCTCCTTCGCGTCTTCTTCTCCGATCCAGAAGGGCTCGGTGCCGCGGGACAGGGTGAGCATGCGCAGGGTGTCGCCGTAAGTGGAGTGGATGTGCCATTTGCCGTGCGGGGTCAGGTAATTCAGGATCTTCGCCTTGCCCTGCTCCAGGCTCTTTTTGAGATCGCCGTAGGCCTCGGGGCGGGGCGAGGGCTTGTAAACCGGGAGGTTCTCGCCGAAGGCGATGTAGGCCGGATGGTCCAGGTAGTAGCTGAGCCGGCCGGTCAGGGTGCGCCAAGGCACCTTCCGCTCGACGTTGTAGGTATAGGCGGAATAGGCGCGGCCCTTGTCCATCAGGCCGGACCAGATCGGGCTGTTGAGCAAGCGCCGCGGCTGTGCGACGATGTCGGAGAAGTCGAGGCGCACATTGCGGCTGTCCTCCGCCAAGTCGGTGAGCTTGAGCCCCACCCGCTCTTGGATATTCTGGTAGGCGCGGTAGGCCAGCTCGCCGTTGGTCTCGGGGGCGAAGAGCAGGACCAGGTTCGCGGCCTCGACGTCCCGCTCCAGGGAGGGATAGACCTTGCCGCCCCAGGCCTGGGTGGGATGGGTCTTCAGGACCTCCTCGTAGAGATCCTCCACTGCGTACTTGACGCCGTGGGCGCCCAGCCCGGCGCGGGCCAAGGGACCGAAGGAGATGAACTTCTGGTAGATCTGCGTGTAGTCGCGCTCGACCACCGCGAACTTATACATGGTCTTGCCGGGGATCGGCTCGCACTCGCCCTTCCCCCAGTCCTTGATCTCCTTTTGCGCCAGCTCGTCGGGGCTGTCGTGGCTGAGCGGCTGCGTGACGAGGTCTTTGACCGGGTCCGGCAGGTGCTTCTTGGCCAGATCGCTCGTGACCTTGGCGATGCCTCTGAAGATGTCCCAGTCGCTGCGCGACTCCCAGACCGGCGGGATCGCCGCGTTGAGCGGGTGGATATAGGAGTGCATGTCGGTCGAGTTGAGATCGCTCTTCTCGTACCAGGAGGCCGCCGGCAGGACGATGTCGGAGTAGAGGGCCGAGGTGTCCATCCGGAAGTTGAGATCGACGATGAGGTCCATCTTTCCGAGCGGGGCGTTCTTGTGCCACTCCACCTCGCGCACCCGGCCCTCGGCGACCTCCTCTGCGATGGTATTGGTGTGGGTGCCCAGGTAGTGCTTGAGAAAGTACTCGTGGCCCTTGGCGCTTGACATGATCGCGTTGCCGCGCCAGATGTACCACACGCGGGGCCAGCTGGCCTCGTGGTCGATGTCCTCGACGGCGTGTCGGAGTTTCTTGCCCTTCAACTGCTCGAGGACGTAGGCCGAGATCTCCTCGGGGCTCTTCTTCCCGGCCCGCTCGGCCTCCCGGCACAGCTCCAGATTGCTCTTAGTGTACTGCGGGTAGAAGGGCAGCCAGCCGCAGCGCACCGCCTGGACGTTGAAGTCCGCAGTGTGACCCTGGGTGAAGGTGTTGTCCGGGCACTTGTGGTATTCCTTGAAATCCCCCTCGTAGCGCCACTGGTCGGAATGCAGGTAGTGCCAGGACGGGCCGTTCTGCAGCCGCGAGGGACCGTGCCAATCCTTGGCGAAGGCGATGGAGGCCCACGAGGCGACCGGGGCCAGCTTTTCCTGGCCGACGTAGTGGTTGAGCCCGCCCCCGTTGACGCCGATGCAGCCGCATAACATCAGGGCGTTGATCCCCGCGCGGTAGATCAGGTTGTTGTGGTACCAGTGGTTGATCCCGGCGCCGATGATGATCGAGCACTTGCCCTGGGTCTTCGCCGCGGTCTGGGCCCAGCTGCGGGCGAATTGCAGCACCGTGTTCTTTCCGATGCCGGTATATTGTTCTTGCCAGGCGGGCGTATAGGCGCCGATCTCGTCGTAACTTTTCGGATAATCCCCTTCCAGGCCCCGCGAGACGCCGTACTGGCCGTTCATCAGGTCGAAGACCGTGGTCGCCACGATGGGGCCGTTCTCGCCCTGCAGGACCTTGGCGGGGACGCCGCGGATCGGCGTCTTGTCCTCGCCGAATTCGTGGAAGGCGACCTGCGCCACCTGGTCCTGGCGGCCCAGCAGGCTGAGCAGCGGGTCGTAAGCCGCGTCGTTTTCGCCGTCTTTCGCCTCGAGGTTCCAGTCCCCGGGCTTCTTCTGCCAACGGTGCCCGACGCTGCCCTTGGGCATGAAGGGCTCCGAGGTCTTCTCGTCGAAGACCAAGAATTTCCAGTCGCCCAGCTCGGCGTCGCGGTATTTCGCCAGGCGGTTCGCGCGGAGGAAGGGCCCGGGCTTGTAGTGATCCCCGTCCTTCACCAACTCGACCAGGAAAGGCAGGTCGCTGTATTTTTTTCCGTAGTCGACGAAGTAAGGCGTGCTGCGGTCCTGGTAGTATTCCTGCAGGATCACGTGGCCGACCGACATCCAGAAGGCCCCGTCCTGGCCGGGATTGACGGGAATCCACTGGTCCGCGTACTTCGAAACCTGGCTGAAGTCGGGCGAGAAGACTACCATCTTGCTGCCGTTGTGCCGCGCCTCGGCGGCGAAGTGGCAGTCGGGAGTCCGGGTCATGTTGAGGTTGGCGCCCATGACGGCCAAGAACTTCGAGTTGTACCAGTCGGCGCTCTCGGCGACGTCGGTCTGCTCGCCGAACATCTCCGGCGAGGCCGGCGGAAGGTCGCAGTACCAGTCGTAGAAGCTCAAGTTCACCCCGCCCATCAACTGGAGGAAGCGCGAGCCGGAGGCGTAGCTCAGCATCGACATCGCGGGAATCGGCGAGAAGCCGGTGATGCGGTCGGGCCCGTATTTTTTGACGGTGTAGATATTGGCGGCCGCAATGATCTCCTGGGCCTCGTCCCAAGCCAGGCGGCGGAAGCCGCCCTTCCCCCGCGCCCGCTGGAAGCGCGCCCGCGCCTCGGGGTTCGCCATGATCGACTCCCAGGCCTCGACGGGGTCGCTGAACTTCGCCTTGGCCTCCTTCCACAGGTCGATCAGGGCGCCGCGGATGTAGGGATACTTGACGCGGATGGGGCTGTATAAATACCAGGAAAAGGAAATCCCGCGCTGACAGCCGCGCGGCTCGTAACCTGGCAGAGATTTTTCCAGCGCCGGGTAATCCAGGGCCTGCATCTCCCAGGTGACGATGCCTTCCTTGACGTGGATGTTCCAGGAGCAACCGCCGGTGCAGTTGACGCCGTGGGTGCTGCGCACCACCTTGTCGTGCTGCCAGCGGTTCCGGTAGAACTCCTCCCAGTCGCGGGTCTGCGGCGAAATCAAATCCTTGATCCAACTCATGACAAGCCTCCATGACTGGGTTTCGCGGTCTTTTTCCTGCGTTTCCGCCAGGACAGGTCCATGAGGCCCAGGAACAGCACGCAGCCGCCGACGCCCAGGAAGACGAATTTTTTCTGGAAGCCGGTGGACTCCTGGCCCTGGCGGTCGGCTTGGAAAAGGAAGGCCTTCAGGGCGAAGGCCTCCTCGCCCGTCAGGGGCCGCGGCACGTAGATCTCGCGCATGATGTTGAAGCCGGTCTTGCGCAGGGCCTTGGAGAGGCCCGCGTCCTCGTAGCGCGAATAAACTTGGGTCAAATCGAGCGCCAGGCTCCCCCCGCCCAGAGGGCCCAGCGAACCGACGCTATGGCAGGAGATGCAGGCGGGCCCGCCGTTGGCCAGGGGACGCGAGCCCAGGAACAGCTCTTGGCCGAGCTGGATATCCTGCGGGGTCGCCGCCGTGGCGGGCTTGTCGTCGATCGGCTTCTCCACCGGACCGCCCTGCTGGATGAAGGCCAGCAGCTGTTTCACCTCGTCGGGCGAGAGGTCGTGGTCGGGCATCTTCTTGCGCTTGAATTTCTCGAAGAGCTGGGTCGCGACGGGATCCCCGGCGCTGATCATGGATTGCGAGGATTGGATCATCTTGATGAGCCAATCCTCGGAGCGCCGCTCGCCGACGCCTTTCAGGTCGGGCCCGACGTCGTCGCCTCCGCCGACGGTGTGGCAGCTGCTGCACTTCTTTTCATAATATTCCGCGGCGTCGAAGGCCGCATGCAAGGCGGCCGCGTAGAGGAGGGTTCCCAACAGGGCGGCCCCGAAGAGCAGGGAAACCCACCGGTTGATATTCTGGCAATGCTTGATTTCCTTCCACGTCTCGGCTTTCACATTTTTATCCTCGCCCAAAATGTAATTCGTTCTCGCCTCGGTAAAAATGACCCGACTCAGGCCTCCACATGATGGGGGTCATGCGCGTCGCCCCGCAACAGGGCCTCCAATCGGCTCTTGGGGATGAAAATCACTTGGCAATCCTCAGCCGCCACGCCCGTGCAGCAAAACGGCGAACCCGCCACCACGTGGGAGATGCCGAAAATCCTGCCTTGGGGGGCGAACCAGGACTCGGCGGCGCAGATCTTGCCTCCGCTGGAAAGCTCCACCCGGCCCGAACGGATCAAAAAGACCCCGTAGGGCATATGCCCCTCGTAGAAGAGCACTTGGTCGCGGTGAAAGGTGAGCGCCTGGCCTTGAGCGATGGCTTCACTCCATTGGGATTCGCTGAGGGCGGAAAAGTCCTTCTCCATTGGCCCGAAGATAACGGAGGCGGGCTGCGGGCCCAATGACCCCGGGCAGTGGGGGACCTGATCTAAATCATATGGCGTGGATCTATTCGATTTCGGCGGCTTCGAGGAGGGATTCGGGATTGAGTATGGTGATGCAGCGCTCTTGGACCGAGATCCAGCCGCCCTTCTTGAACTCGGAGAGCAGGCGGATCGCCGTCTCTTGGGTGACGCCGATCATCTCGGCCATCTCCTCGCGGGAGAGCTCGAGGTGGATCTGCACGCCCTTCTTGGCGGGCTTGCCGTAAGTCTGCTGGAGCATCACCAGCAGCTCGGCCATGCGTTGCCGCACGGGACGCTGCGCGATGCTGGTCGCCAGGTCCTCGGCGCTGCGCAGCTCGACGGAGAGTTTGCGAAGCAGGTCGAAGGCGAAGCGGGGATTTTCGCCGATGACGGAAAAGAAAGCCGCGCGATCGACGCAGCAGATGGTCGACTCTTCCAAGGCCTCCGCGGTGGCGTGATAGGGCTCTTCGGCGAAGAGGGAGCGATAGCCCAGGATGTCCCCGGGCCCGCAGATGCGGACGATCTGGCGCCGGCCGTCGATCCCGGTCTTGTAGAGCTTCACCCGGCCCGAATACACACCGTAGAGCCCGAAGGCCTGGTTCCCCTCGTAGAAGATGATCTGGCCCTTGAGGTAGCGGTTGGAGGTTTTGTGGCTGTTTAATTTCTCCAGGGCCTCGTGGTCGAGGTTGCAGAGCACGCCCATGGATCGGGACTGGCACTCGGTGCAGGAGGGCGCGGGTTTGGAGTTGGGAGGAGGCATTCGATCAAGTCTATGAAAGCATTCGGGCAAAGTCAATGTAAGCCCTTGCGCTAACCGACGGCAGGTTCCCCCAATGGCCAGGGCAAGACCGCGCCCGCGGGGATGGGATCGATCCAAACCCGGCGAAATTCCCTATCCTGCATGCGGCAGGCCTTGGCCCGGCAGCGGTAAGGAGGGTTAGCGGTCATCCGCCGCCACAGCGCTTCGAGGCTTTCTTCGGGGAAACGCCCGACGGTCAGCGGCGTGAAATCGCAGGGGCACATCTCGCCGCCCGCGCCGAGGTAGAATTGGGTGTTGGCCGCGAAGCAGAAGGCGCCGCCCTCTCCGCTCGTCAGCAGGGATTGGGCGGAGATGCCGGGGAAATCAGGTCTCGCGCGGTAAGACGCCACGAACCGCCGTATGATTTTTCGGTCGCAGGGACGCAAGAGACAGTCTTCGCTACGCAGCCAAGGTCCGCTGGGAATGGCGTCGAAAAAGGTGACTTCGTTCACGCCCAGCTCGCGGCCCAGCTCCATCGTCTCCTCGAAGACCCCGGCCGCAAGGCGCGCCGGACTTAGATAAGAGGAGATGCCAACCAGGGCGCCCCGGCTGCGCCAGCGCCGGATACCCGCCACGGCCTTCGCGAAGAGGCCGGGACGCCCGCGCAACCGGTCGTGCTCTTCCCCGCGTACCGAGTCGAGCGAGACGAAGGCGCCCATCAGGCCCTGCTCCGGCAAGGCCTCCGCCCAGGCCTCGCCCAGGTATTCGCCGTTGGTGAAGAGAATCGCCTTTGCCCGTTCCGGGTCGACCGAAGACAATAGCTCTCCCAAATCCCGGCGCAAGAGCGGCTCCCCTCCCAGGAAAATGATTTGAGTGGCCCCCAAGCGCAGGGTCTGCGCGATCGCCTCGCGCCAGACGTCGGCGGGAAGCTCTCGTTGCCGGCTCCCATTATAATGGAGCGCCGAGCAGTGCTCGCAGCGGCATTGGCAGGCACGATTCACCGCGAGGGTCGCGACGGCGGGGATGCGCCGCCCGGTGAAGCGGCGTCGCAGCCTCATCTGGAGGGAGCGCCGGCCGGCCTCGGAGGCGGGCGGCGTTTGGTAGAGGGAATAGACCGGCGAACCGCGGTAAAAGCCGATGGGGCGGCGGGCGGAGAGCTTGCCGAGGTAATTCAAGAGGTAATCCCGAATCTCCGCGGGCAAGGGAAGGCCCTCGCGCAACTCGAGGCGGCCCTCTGCATAGTCCACATGGAAATCAAAGTCCGGAAGGTCGGTCGCCGCGGTCTCCACGGGGGAAGCTCCATTCGAGGCGATGGCCGAAGCCCTCGCGGTTGTCGATCCAACGCGCCCGCTCGACGCGGAACTCCCAGAGGTGGGACAAGACGTTGCTTGGGAGATAATTGCCGGCCTCCGCGAAGCGCGCGAGGTAGCCCATCAGGCAGGCCGTCGCATCCCGCGGGGCCGCGACGCACCCCCACAATTGAGCCCCGCGGATCTCCCTCGGCTCGGTACCGGCGTAAGCGACGGAGGCGGCAGCGCGGGGATCGCGGAGGATCTCCTGGATATGCCGGGTCTCGCGGGCGGAGAGGAAGATCAGGCGGAAGGGTCGGGTATCCAAAGCGTAGAACAGGGGCGCGGCATGAGGCCCCTCCCTCCCCGCCGTGGCCAAGTGCATCGCCCGGTGCTCGGCTAAAAAGTCGAAGAGTTCTTTCACGCCCCGACCTCCGCGAGCAGCGCTTCCAAATCCGCGACGATCTTTCGGTACAGGGCCTCGGCTTGGATGGGGTCGTAGTCCTCATGGAATTTCTTCGCCACCCCCATCCGGCTCAAGTCCCAGCGCCGGTCGCAGCGCAGCCCCTCCCGTTCCAGGCAATGCCGGACGCAGGCCAGCGGACAGCCGTCCAGGGCGAGCACGACGTCGGCGGAGCGGGCCCTACGGAGCAGCGACTCGACGCCGCCCCCGATCCCGGCGATGCAGGACATCTCCGCGCGGCCCTCGCGGTCGAGCCGCAAGGCGATATCATTCGCCATCTGCGCGGCGGAGGAGCAGCCGGAACAGCTGTAGACCAGGATTTTTCGAGCGGGGGATGAGAAATCGCGCGTCATGGGAACATAGGACGACGGGGAAGTCGCGAATTCCAATGACTAAAGTCAAACTAGAAGAAAATGATTCGCCGACCCAGAGTAAATCTGGGCCGGCTAAAGCCCAGGGGGCGCCTGCTGGCTCCCCCTTCAACCCCCATCGATCTCAACAAATTGTTTTGAAATGTGGCCAGGGACGGAATCGAACCGCCGA
>JADYZQ010000104.1 GCA_020853015.1 Deltaproteobacteria bacterium | reverse complement strand
CCGAAAACACCTCGGCCATCGCCACCTTGAAGAAGAACGGCATCCAGATGGTCGCCGTCGACCCCAAGGCCAAGGAAGAGATGATCCAGCTCTCCGAGGCGGTCTACCCCAAGCTGGCCGGCAACCTCTACCCCGCCGCCCTGCTGCAGCGGGTGAAGGGCTATATCGCCGAGGTCCGCAAATAGGACCGACACCCGAACAGACTTCGTTTTGCAAAAAACCCGGCAAGTGCCGGGTTTTTTGTTGGAAAAGGGTTGCAAGGGCTGTGGACAACGAGTAGGAGCCTCAGGCATTCCGGGACGCCTATGAAGCCCCTCAAAACCCTCAGCGGCTGGTTGGAAAAGTTCGAAGGCATCGTGCTCTCGCTCGCGCTGCTCTTCATGATCGGGCTCGGCTTCCTGCAGGTGATCCTGCGCAATTTCTGGGACACCGGCATCGAGTGGGGCGATCCCATCGTCCGCGCGATGGTGATCTGGGTGGGCTTCCTCGGGGCCTCCATCGCGACGCACCAAAAGAGCCATATCCAACTCGACCTGGTCTCGAAATTTCTCCCCGAGAAGGCCAAGAAGTTCGCCGGCATCATCGCCCACTTCGGCTCGGCCGCGGTCTGCCTGCTCTTGGCCAACGCGGCCTACAAGTTCTTGGTGATGGAGCGCGAGTCCCAGACGCTGCTGATCGACGGCGTCCCCAACTGGATCGTCATCGTCATCATCCCGGTCAGTTTTCTCGTCATGACGGCGCGTTTCTTCATCCACGGCTTGGACGACGTGGTGCGGCTCTTCAAGCCGGAAAAAGAGGGCGTCGCATGAGCCCGGCCTTCGCCATCGTCCTGGTCACCCTGGCCGGAGCGCCGCTCTTCGTGATCTTCGGGGCGATCGCGCTCTCGGCCTTCCACTCGGCCGGCATCGACTCGGCCGCGGTCGTCATCGAGATGAACCGCATGACCTCGGCGCCCATCCTGGCCGCGATCCCGATGTTCACCTTCGCGGGCTACCTGATGGCCGAGAGCAAGACCCCCGAACGCTTGGTCAAGCTCACCAAGGCCCTGTTCGGCTGGATGCCGGGCGGCCTGGCCCTGGTCACGCTGGCGGCCTGCGCCTTCTTCACCGCCTTCACCGGCGCCTCGGGCGTCACCATCATCGCCCTGGGCGGACTGCTCTACCCGATCCTGACCAAAGAGGGTTACGACGAGAAATACAGCCTGGGCCTGGTCACCACCTGCGGCTCGCTGGGCCTGCTGTTCCCGCCCTCGCTGCCGATCATCCTCTACGGACTGGTCAGCGGCGTCAGCATCGACCAGCTCTTCATCGCTGGCATCCTGCCCGGGATCCTGCTGATGCTCATCCTCGGCACCCATGCGATCCGCGCGGGGGTGAAGTCGAAGGCCCCGCGCACGCCCTTCAGCTTCCGCGAGCTGCTCTCGGCCTTCAAGGGCGCCTTTTGGGAGCTGCCCCTGCCGGTCATTATTTTGGTGGGGATCTACGGCGGTTACGTCACGGCCGGCGAGGCGGCTGCGGTCACGGCCTTCTACATCTTCGTCGTCGAGGTCTTCATCTACCGCGACCTCTCGCTGACCCGGGACATTCCGCGCATCGCCAAGGAGAGCATGGTCCTGGTGGGGTCGATCCTGGTCATCCTCGCCGTCGCGATGGGCTTCACCAGTTACCTGATCGACGAGCAGGTCCCCAACAAAATCTTCGAATTCATCCAAGGCTACGTCGACAACAAGTGGATGTTCCTGATCGCGCTGAACATCTTCCTTTTGATCGTCGGCTGCCTGATGGACATCTTCTCGGCCATCATCGTCGTGGTCCCGCTGATCCTGCCCATTGCCAAGCAGTTCAACGTGGACCCGTTGCACCTGGCGATCATCTTCCTGACCAATCTCGAGATCGGCTACCTGACGCCGCCCGTCGGCATCAACCTCTTCATCTCGAGCATCCGATTCAAGAAAAACGTCACCTACCTGTATAAAATCGCCCTGCCCTTC
Source organism: Deltaproteobacteria bacterium (assembly GCA_020853015.1). GTDB lineage: Bacteria > UBA10199 > UBA10199 > DSSB01 > DSSB01 > DSSB01. Next base: position 6,665 of record JADYZQ010000104.1, on the reverse strand, counting down.
CTGGCTCTGCTGATCGCGGCCCTGCTGGTGATTACTTATTGGCCCGATCTCAGCTTGTACCTCGTCCGTTATTTCGGAGTAAGATAAGCCCCATGCTCAAAGACGACCTGATCGAGCGCTCGCGGGAAGTGAAACGGGTGCTCTGGATCACCCTCTTGCTCAACCTCCTGGTCTGCGGATTGAAGCTGGGCTACGGCTACGCGACGCACACCCTCAGCATGGTCGCCGACGGCTACCACTCGCTGCTCGATTCCACCTCCAACATCGTCGGCCTCGTTGCCTTGGTCTTCGCCTCGCGTCCTGCCGACTCCGGACACCCCTACGGCCACCGCAAGGTCGAGGCCCTGGGCGCCATGTTCATCTCGGCCATGCTGTTCTGGGCCTGCTACGAAATCGCATCCAGCGCCTGGGCGCGCCTCCACGACCGCCAAAATCCCGAGGTGACGGTCTACAGCTTCCTGATCATGGTCGGCACGATGGCGGTCAACGCCTGGGTGAGCCGCTACGAGCACCGCCGGGGACACGAGCTGCACAGTCAATTATTGACGGCGGACTCGGCGCATACCCGCAGCGACGTCCTGGCCTCGCTGTCGGTGATCGTCGCCCTAGTGGGCATCAAGTTCAAAATTCCCTGGGTGGACCTGGCAGCGGCGGCCCTGATCGCGGTCTTCGTCGGTTACAGCGGCTACAAAATCGTCCTGGAAAGCCTCAACACCCTGATGGACTCGGCGCAGCTCGACCCGCGCGAGGTGGTGAAGATCGCCATGCAGGTCGAGGGCATCGACCGCTGCCACAGCATCCGCACCCGCGGCAACCCGGCGGCCATCTACATGGACCTCAACATCCATGTCGCGCCGCAGCTCAGCACCCAGGAGGCCCATCGCCTGACCCATCGGGTGATCGCCAAGATCAAGGAAGAGATTCCGGAAGTGGTCGACGTGGTCGTGCACACCGAGCCGTCGAGCCCGCATGAGGATTAGTCAGGGATGGAAAAGCGCTACTCCGGCAAGCTTGGCCTCCCGCAGCATGGCTTGGTCTCGAGTGGCCAAGGGATAGCCGCGATCCATGGCCAGATAAAGATAGGCCGTGTCGTAAGGCGTCATGCGGTGGCTTTTGGACATCCACAACAATAATTCGGAGCTTTGCAATTCAGGCTTTTCGACAACGGTAATGGGCAGGCTTCGAAGGCGCTTGTAAAAGTCCGAGGATTCTTGTCGACTGATTTTTTTCCGGTCCTCGTTAAGCCGTAAAATATTGGCGACCTCGTACAGCCATATTCCCGGGACAATTGCCTGCCATTCTTCGAAACTCTTGAGCACCTCGCGGCAATAATCGTCGTTTTGGGTGGTCAACACCCACGCCATTGTCACCGAGCAATCCAAGACGAAGGTCTTCACCGACGACCCGTCTCCCTCATTTTTCGCAATTCTTTTGGACTGACTTTTACGTTCACCCGCTTTTTCAACTCGATCAGCCCCTCGATCGCCTCTTTGATCGAAAGCTTATTTTCTTTTTGAACGGGAGAAAGCGTTGCGACGGGTGTCCCGTGACGGGTGATGGTGATCACTTCTCCCTTCGAGACTCGTTCCAGGAGCTTGGGAAGGTGGGTTTTGGCCTCATAAACACCAATTTCCATGAAAGCGTTCCTATAAAAAATTATGGTCTGATACTAGTCTAAATAAGGCTTTTCCCTCTGTCAACCGCAATCCCGCAACCCTTCCGCCCTCCCGCCGATAATAAGGCACACGCACGGGCGGCACCCTAAGCGGAGCCGCTCCATGTCCGATATCGATATCTCCCTCCTTCACCGCCTCGTCCAAAGCGCCTTAGCCGGCAACGCCGAACTACAGGCCGTCACCCTGCCGCTCATGGCCGCGGCCGACTCGGACGGGCAGCCCAACGAAGAAGACCTGGTCCTAAGCGACGCCGAGATTCAAAGCTACGTCACCCGGTTGCGCGAGGAGAGCCGCGGGAACTTAAGCGTCCTTACCCGCAACCGCGACGAGCTGGCCGGCACCCTCAGCGCGGCACGCGCTCGGTTGTCCGACGCGCGCGCCTCCGAAACCGTATTGCAATATCTCGAGCTCGCCGCCTCCCAGGACGGCGACGCGGAAAACTTGAGCGCGGAAGAGATCGAAATGCTGGTCGCCGAGCTGACCCAAGCCAACGAGCAGGCCCAACAGCTCAACGCCGAGACCCTGATCTCCGAGGTCAATACCCTGCTGGGCCATCTGCGCGCCATGGAGGCCGAGGTCCCGGAGGCCTTCCTGCCCGGCGACGAGGCCGCCCGCCGCGCCCCCATCGACCTGAATTTCCTCAAGCACCTCCCGCCCACCGTCTTCGCGGGCGAGGACGAGCAGAGCGTCATGCTGCAGAATCTGCTGATGATCGCCGGGGTCGACATCAACGACCGCGACGCCGACTGGAGCCTGACCTTCGACGAGCTCCAGACCTTCATCAACAGCCTCCCGGAAGAGGCCCGCGCCGAGTTTCCCGAGGCCGAGCTCACCATGGCGAATTTTCGCTTCCTGGCGCTGACCCTGCGCGAGGAAATCAACGCCGCAATGGGCGCCGCCGTCGCCGAGGGCGGCGACGCGGCCGAGCACGGGGTCTCCCTGCAGGCCCTGACGGAGCGCCGTTCCCAGATCTCCGACCCGCGCGTCGATCAGCTTTTCGAACTGGCGGGCGACGACGGAGTCCTGACCAGCCTCGACGTCGAGCGCCATCTGCGCCGCATGGAAGAAGAGAACCCCGGCTTCCTGCAGGGCATGCTGGGGGAAGCCCCCGCCGCCGAGGGCGAAGCGACTCAAACCGAGCTGCAACGCGCCACCGCCCTCTTCCTCGCCGGCGCCCGCGCCCTGGCCGCCGACTACGGCGCCGAGGCGGTCGACCCCGCCGCGGACTCCGCAGGCGACGCGGCTCCCTTCGACCGCAACCTGTATATCTCGCGCCAAGTCTTGGGCGACCTCGAGCGCATGCGCTCCGGCTTCACCCACCGCGAGCGACAGTATGCCGAGGAAAACACCATCGTAGGGACCATCGACTTTATCACCTGGGCCTGCACCTTGGGCGGCGCGCTGACCTGGATCGGCGCCGGCGACGCCCCGCGCCAAAGCGAAGAGGATATCGCCGAGTTCGGCGAGAACATCCTGCCCCGCCTCGGTCCGACCTACCGGCACCTGGTTCGAGAAAACGTCGAACGGCACGACCGCGAGCGCGGGGAGGCCTTGCAGGAACTGCGCCGCCTGATCGAGAACCCGCCCCGCGACTTCACCGGTGACCGTACCATTCCCAATGCGCTCGAATATTTCCGTACCCATGACGACGACCTGCTGCCGGGCCGCAACGCCCGATATTACGAGCTCTTGACCGACGAGGTCTTCCAGGCCGAGCGCCTCTGGAACATCCGCGCCGAGCGCAACCCGCGCCGCGCCGAAGAGATGTGGCTCTCGCTGGCCGACGACCTGCGCGAAGGCCTCACCAGCTGGTGGTCCACCGGTACCCACGCCGAGGGTGTCCGCAACCTCGATTTCGCCCGTGCCATCCTCCACGCCCTGCACCGCGAATCGACCGATGAAGCGTTCCGAAACCGCGTCCACCACATTCTTCAGGACAGCCTGGGCACGGACATCACCGACGACTCGGGCAACGTGGTCGAAGAGGGCGGCGGCGAATTCGGCATCTGGCCGCCCGACTGGTTCCGCAATTACAGCGACGAGAACGAGGACGGCGCCGCCAGCGACGGGGTACTGCTGGTCGCCAGTCTGGCTACCGGCGCCGGGGCCTTTTCTTTCGGCCGCAGCGCCATGACCACCGCGGGCCGCAGCGCGATCGGCGCCGGCTTCTTGAGGTTTTTGGGCGTCCGCGGAACCGGGGCGGCGGTCACCGCCACCGCCGAGGCCGCCGCGACCGAGGCCACGGCGGCCTCCTCCGGCTGGTTCAGCCGGCACATGGCCAGCTGGGCCGCGCGTCGTGTCGCCGCCGCCGAGGCCGAGCTCGCAGCGGCCGCCACCGAGGCCGAGGTCGCCGCCGCCCGCCAGGCCCTGCTGCGGGCCCAGGGCGTCCAGCGCATCCTGACTTCGCCGACCATGCTCACCGCCGCCGCCGAGACCGTCGCGCCCAACGCGACCGGCTGGTGGGGCCGCGTCGTCGCCGCCCATCCGCCGGTGCCCGAGGCCCTGGCCCGGGCCGCCGCCAGCCGCGCCCTATTGGCCCGCGCCAGCGTCGCCACCCTGGAAAACATCAGCCTGCGCGGACTGGGCCGCGGCCTGCGCTGGATGAGCTACGAAGGGATCGTCTCCTACGGTATCGCGGGCTACGTCTTCCAGCACGCCCCGCGGCACAGCAACCACCCGCTGATCTTCGATCGCGAATACGAGCTGAGTCTACCGGAAGCCGAAGGGCCTCGCTAAAACAGGCCCGGCCCTCGCCTTGAGCGGCAACCGCCCGAGGCCCGAAACGGGACCCAGGCCCCGAACGTCTTCCTTAGCAACCAATCCGACCTTGGGACGATATTTAGTACCGAGGGTATTTTGAATAGGACTGGACAAGGGGGCAGAGAATAAATGTGGGCACAGACCCATCCCGTTTATTTCCTTCCTGTATTCTGCGGCGCATCGTCCGCATAAAGTCCAGAAATCATTGGGGATTTTAATTTCGCGTCCTGCGGCTGCCTCGTCGCGCCCGCAGGGCTTTCACCGGACGATAGGTCCCGGTCGCGCTTGGTCGCGCGCCGGGCCGGCAGCACAGGTACGGGAGGCACACCATGACCCCACCAAAGGTCGATATTCAATCGCTGGATTCGCTCTATCTGGAGAATTTGCTCCAGCTGGACGTCAACGAGGCCGCCAAGCGCTTCACGGGTTCAGACCTCGCCCTCGACACGAAGACCGGCACCCTCACCAAGGTCGGTAAGGACGGCGGCACCGGCGAGGCGACCAGCCTCGAGCAGGAAGCCGCCTGGGTCCAGACGATCCGGGACGCCGACACGAATAAAGACCATTACGTCGACGTCGACGAGGTCAAGAAGCTGCTGGGCAACCTCCCCGCCGACCAGGCCTCGGCCATCGACCCCCAAAAGTTCCTCGAAAGCGTCGAAAAGTTGATGAAGGGGCGCTACGATCCCCTGGCGAAAAACATGAAGGGCTGGAAGGCCGAGCTTACCTTCCGTCCCACCCTGGACGCCCTCGATCTCTACAACAAGGGCATCCTCAGCGAGGGCTACCGCCACGCCGGCGCCACCATTTCCATGAACGGCCTTGGCAAGACCCTGGCCAACGTCGGCGGTTTCCTCAGCTTCCCGATCCGCCGCATCGGCGGAAAGACCGAGGTCCTATGGGGCGACCAGAAGGCCATGGCCGCGGCGAAGACGGAATTCGAGGCGCGCCAAGCCAGCCTGGACAAGCTGCGCGACGTCATTCAAAAGGGCGTCGCCGCGGGCGAGTCCTGGGCCGTCGAGGGCAAGCTGGACGAGGCCCTGAAGAAGCTCGACGCCAAGGACGCCAAGGTGCTCAACGATCAGCTGGCGGCGACCAAAATCCACGAGATCCTCAACACGGCGGACCCCAAGGAACGCAACCAGAAGATGGCGGAGTTCGCCAAGAAGGACCGGCCCAGTGGCTTCTTGAGCTTCTTCAACCTCAGTACCGGCAATACCAGCGGGAATGCCTCCTTCTGGAACTACACCGGCGGCCGGCACAACCTTTACTTCAGCCGCACCGTGCTGCGCTTCCTCGGCACCAAGGCCTCCTCGGGCGACGCCGCGGCCGACGACGTCCTGCACAAGGACTCCCGCGCCACCCTGGCCGACATGAACGGAGACCCGTTGGGCGGCTTCAACAACCTGGCGGCGGTGGGCCTCACCAACGTCTTCTGCCTCGGCGGCAAGGTCTGCCAACCCACCGAGTACCGCGACTGGTCCGACGAGGCCTACATGGACGCCTTCGGCCGCAGCGTCGACGGTGCCTTCATGGTCTTCGGCGGCAATCGCTTCCTCACCCGCCTGGGCGAGGCCGGCAAGCTCGCGCGGCTCAAGGGCCTCTACGGCGCCGAGGGCAGCGTGGCCCAGGTTTGGAAGGCCTCGATGGCCGAAAGCAAGTGGAACGTCCTTGCCGGCGGCAAGTGGGGCGAGGCCGCCCTGGCCGCCGAGAAAGAGGCCGAGCTCCTAGGCCTGGCCGGCAAGTCCGCCAAGGACGGTCGCTTCTGGAAGCTGCTCGACAAATGGGACGGGGCCAAGAAGGCCATGAGGGAATGGGTCTTCAAGGGCGTCCCGCTCAGCGCAGAGCAGAGCGCCATGCTCGAAAAGGGCGCGAAGATGAGCGGCAAGGGCCTGGACAAGCTCACCAAGGGCGTCGTCCTGCTGGGCATCGCGCAATACGCCGACCAAAAACTCTCCGCCCCCTACAACCCCTTCGAGCACGGCTTGCAAGACATGAGCCGCGAGGCGGAATTCGAGCGCTACCCGGATCCGACCAAGCCCGACCCGACGCTGCACGCACCGAAGAAGTAGTCTTAAGACAGCTTACGAAAGCACCCCGTCGCCCGATCACTCCGACACCGGGGGCACAACGCGGCATGGCGACATGCCGCGAGAGAAGGCGGCGGGGGCGACCACACCCCCTGGTAACCCGGATCGGATTTTCCTTTCCGGGTTATCTATTCGTGGG
>JADYZQ010000103.1 GCA_020853015.1 Deltaproteobacteria bacterium | reverse complement strand
TCGCGCGACGCTCTGCCGCTGCGGCGCGTCCAAGAACAAGCCCTTCTGCGACCGCAGCCACGTCGAGGTCGGCTTTCGCGCGACCGGCGAGCCCGCGACGGTCGAATCGCCCGCCTTGGCCGAGCGGGGAGGCAAGTTGTCGGTGAAACCTATGCCCAACGGCCCCCTGCAGGTCGAGGGCAACTTGGAGATCTGCGCGGCGAGCGGCCGCACCGTGCAGCGAACGACCAAGACCTTTCTCTGCCGCTGCGGGGCCTCGGAGAAGAAGCCCTTTTGCGACGGGAGCCACAAGAAGATCCAATTTTCGGCGGAATGAGGGGAAGGCATGGGCAGGCTTAGCCGCGCCGACGCCTTTTCTTGACGGGGAGGGTTTTGGCGAAGGCCAGCCCGCGCCGGACCCACGAGGCAAGGCCCGCCCCCGAGGCGGTGGCCTTAGGTCCCACGTAGAGAAAGCCCCGCATCGGGCGCCCGGTAAAATCCATGGGACGGACCGCGGGGTAACGCAGGAGTTTTTCCCGTTCTTCGGGGGCCACGCGTACGACCAAGTCTTTGCCTAGGATGCCGACGCTCATCTTGCCCGCCTGCAGAAAAGCGACGCCTCCAAACATCTTTTTCTCGACGACCGACTTTTCGCCCCGTAGGGCGCGGCGGACCCGCTCGGCCAGCGCTTCGTCGTAGGTCATCGAATTCTCCTTAGGGGCGAAACGGTTTTGGGATGTTCTTCTGCCAGGCCTCCAGGGCGGCGATTTGCCCGTACCAACGCTCGATATTCGAAAAGCCGTCCAGCGGGAGCCGGGCGGCGGCCGCCAAGGGCAGGGGGGCGGCGACCGAGAAATCGGCGATGGTCAGGCTATCTCCGGTCAGAAACTTTTTACCTTCCAGACAGCCGTCGAGGACCTTGCCGTAAAACCTCACGGCGTCCTCGCCCTCCTTTTCCTTTTCCGGATTCGGGGCCCCGGCGCCGAAGAGCCCCTTCAGAAGCCGCTCCCAAAACAAGGTCCCGCAGCCGCGCATCCAGTGGGCCTGCTGCCAGATCAGCCAGCGCGTGATGTCGATGCGCGCGAGCTCATCGGCGGGCCAGAGCCCGGCGTCGGGTTTCTTGCCGGCGAGGTAGATGAGAATGGAGTTGGACTCCCATAGGACGTAGTCGCCGTCGACCAGGACGGGGCATTTTCCGTTGGGATTGAGCTTCAAAAATTCCGGAGAACGGGTCTCGCCCTTGGCGGGATCGAGTCGCTGGCGTTCCAGCGGGATTCCCAGGTGATCGGCGAGCGCGCTGATCGGGAAATTGTTGGGAGAGAGGGGAAGCCAGTAAAGTTTCATGGAGGCGCTCCTTGGTAGCAGCCCATGCTGCAGGGCGCGGGAAGCGAAGTCAAGCCGGACCACAAAAACACAGCGGCCCGGACTGATCTCGGTAGGGGCCACTCGTGAATGGCCCCTACGTGCAACCAAACCGGGCTGCTGCGCTTAAATCTACCGTCCAGAGTCCAGGCTTGCGTCCCTCTAGAGTGTTGAAACCCTCATCCCAGGGATTTGTTCCGTCGGTGGGAGTCGACCACTTTTGGCCCCTTGGCTAGGGCCTTTGGTAATCTGTCCTCTTCTGGGATTTCCAACGGCCTTGATGGTCTTCTCGCGAGGACCTTGTAAATTTGTCCACAGGACCAAGCCGGTATTTTAGCAACTTTAGGGGCGGGCCGGCGATACGCTAGGGAATCCAAAAAATCGGGGGCCTGCCAATCCTAAGGAGGAAGCTTATGACGCTCCGTCAGGCCGTGGACCGCGCCATGCGCAGCGGTCGGGTCGTCGTCCCCGACGAGTTCGATGCCATTTACGGCGAGGCGGCCGCCTCGCTCGACATCACGCAATTGCACAACGGAGATTACTTGTTTCGCGGCGCCGACGCGACCGCCTTGCGCCGGATGCGCTTTCGCAATGACGAGGAGCGGCGCGAGTTCGCCGTGGGCCTGTTGGGCCGGGCCCGCGAGCGGGTCATGGCCCAGTTGGCGCAGATGCTGGAAGCGGTTCCGGCGGAGGATAGGGCAAGGTCCCTGGGGTGCTTTATCTCGACGGAGGGTAGCGCGGTGCCGGTCACCTGTTACACGACGGAGGGGACGGCGATTTGGGCGGGATTCACGACGGAGGGCAGTCCCCCACATTCGTATTACAACGGGCTTTTGGCCTTCCTGGGACGCTCCCTGCCGGCCCAAGCCTTCGTCGGCCTCACGCCTCCGGATTATCGGGAAGGGACGACGCCGGTGAGCCTCGCCGCGATTCAGCTGCTCGACGGCGTTTTCTATACCGTCGAGAATTTCCGCGCGGCGGAGCTTCCCGCGGAGACGCGTATCTCCAGCGGGATGATCCGCAGCCTTTATCGCAGCCAAGTCTGCCCGGCGAGCGCCTCGCTGCCCGATTGTCGTTAAAGATGTCCGGCTATTCCCGGAAGCTTCGGATATAGGCCTCCAACTCCTCTTCCTCTTTGAAGAAGAGGATATCCTCTTCGGAATTTAGGGGTTCTCCCTTGGGTAAGGCCGAGTCGTGCGTGATGCTCCGGAACGGTTGGACATGGAAAAAGCCCCGGAACAAAGTCCAGAAGCCGGCATGGTGGCCAGAAATGGGCACGTGAAGTGCAACGCTCTTCATATCTTCTCCTCCTAGTTTTTAGTTTGCCCCTTGCCAGGTTCAGTAGAACCCCACCTATTGGAGAGACTGTACAGCAATCTATGTGCCAGGCCCTGCGTCGCTAAATCCTTGAAAATCGGACATTCTTAAAATTTACTCCTTATCATTTTGAAAAATTTATCAATCTGAGAGAATGGGAAGATAAATTTTTTGCGGACGAGGTCTGAGGTTATCACGTTAACCATTTGAATATATTTGATTATTTCATATGTCACCGTTTTGACCCCTGAAAAGGTCCGGCAAGTTTTCTACTTGGGCATTGACATGGCTTTTCATCGCCTTTCTGCCCGTCTCGTCGCCCATGGTTCCGGGCATTATCCCAAATCGCGATATCTGGCGGCATCTTTGGGCCTTGTGCCGGCGCTATGGGCGGCGAGGAGTTTTTTCCGCTTGTAGCGAGATCACCAAATCCCAAAGGACCTTCTCGCCGCGTTCCAGTTCGGCGACGGGGATGGCCTCGTTCTTGCCGTGCAGGCCGGCCAGGTCCTTGGGTTGGATCAGGAAGGGGATGATGCCGTAGGCGAGGGTGCCCTTGCCGCGGAAGAAGCGATTGTCCGTGGCGCCCGGCGAGACGAAGGGCAGCACGACGGCCTCGGGATCGTGCCTGCGGATCGAGGTTTCGATCGCGGCGAAATAGGGGGTGTCGAAGGACGATTGGTTGGCGGCGTTCGCTTGGATCAGCTCGATCGCGATGCCGGGATCGGCGACACGCGCTCGGACCTTTTCGACATAAGTCTCCGGCGTCTCGCCCGGCAAGATGCGGGCGTCGATCTCGGCGACGGCCGTGGCCGGGATCACGTTGGTCTTGCTCCCCGCCTGAAGCACCGTCGGCGTGGCGGTGTTGCGCAGCATGGCGTTGAGGATCTTTTCTTTCTCCAGCGAGCCGCCGAAGAACCGCGCGGTCAACGGCGCGATCGGCCAGTCGAAGAGGTGTTTCATCAAGAAGGATTTGGGGAAGGAGAATCTCTCGGCCAGGCCGGCGAGGAATCGGGCTGCGATCGGCGTCTCCACGATCGGCTGCCGCCAGGAGGCGATACGGTCGACCGCGCGGGCCAGCTTGGCGACGGCGTTGTCCGCCGCGGGCATCGAACCGTGGCCCGAGGCGCCCCGGGCGGTCAGGCGCATCCAAGCCACGCCCTTCTCGGCGACCTGAATCGGATACAGGTGCAGGCCGTCCCGCGCGAGGCCCACGCTGCCCTCGCCGAAGACGTAGCCGGCCTTGACCTTATCCCAATGCTTGTCCACCAGAAATCCCGCGCCCAACTTTCCGCCCGCCTCCTCGTCGGCCACCAGGGCGAGGATCACGTCGCCGTCCAGCTTCACCGCCTCGCGTTTCAGGCGGACGAAGGTCCGGATCTGCAGCGCGACCAGGCCTTTCATGTCGAGGGCGCCTCGGCCGTAGAGATATCCGTCCTCGATTCGCGGCTGCAGGGGCGGCGATTTCCATTCCTTGGGATCGGCGGGGACGACGTCCAGGTGCCCGAGGAGCAGCAGCGGCTCGGCCTTGCCGGCGCCGGGCAGGCGGGCGATGAGGTTGCCCCGGCCGGGCGCGGGCTCGAGGATCTCGGAGGGGATGCCTTCACGCGCCAAGTAGTCCCGGACGAACTCGGCGGCCTTAAGCTCGTTGCCCGGAGGGTTGGTCGTGTCGATGGCGATGAGCTTTTCCAAGAGGGCGAGGCTCTCGCCGGCGGGCGTCGTGACTTCGTCGGCGCGGGCGGCGCCGAGGGTCCAGGGCAGCAGGAAGAGGGCGAAGAGCCGAAGTGGGAACCTCATTCCGTCCCAGTACGGCGGCCGAAGAGGAATATCAAGCGATCGCTGCGGAGTCGCTAGGGCGGGAATTGCCGGATCACCCGGCCCTCGAGCGCGTCGACCCAAAGCCAGCGCCAGGTCTCGAGGCGGTCGCCCAGGTCGAAGGCGAGCTGAATCTCGTAGACGGGGTCCGCGCGGGAGGGGCGGGAGCGGATCAGCAAGAGCGGGGCCGGACTGCGCCAGAAATCCGCCAGTTCGGGCCTCGCGCGCAGGAGCTTTTCGATCTTGGCCTCGTCGAGCGGTTTCACGGGGCGCTCCGGTCGTAGCGGGTCAGGCCGTAGACCTCGATGAGCTGGATTACTTTGTCCGCGTAGCGCGGGTCGGTGGCGTACTTGTACCTTCCGGACTGAAGGGCGCGGACGAAATCGTGGGCCTTGTCTTTGTGCTTCATGGCATGGCGCAGGTAGCGTCCCTCGGCGATGACGCGGGCGTGGTCAAGGAAGCTCTCCAAGGGATCGTGGTAGCGGCGGAATTTGGCGTGGGTTCGCACCAGCGCCCCGTCGCGGAACTCGCGCGTGGCGAGGCGCTGCGAGCCCGCGGGCCCCGTCCCCTTGATGCCGAAGAAATTGTGGCCCGGCGCGTGGCGGCCCCAGCCGGATTCGAGCGCCGCCTGCGCCAGGGAGACCGAGGCCGGGACGCCGGTCAGGGCCTGAGCGGCGAGGGCGTGCGGCAGCATCCGCTGAAAAAACTCCCGCTGGCGGGCGCCGGCCGAGGGTCTCGCCGTCGAGACGGGCGGCGGGGCCTGCCCTGTCCGAGGGCCCGGCCGGGGGGCGGGCGGGAGATATAGTTGAAATTCCGGGGCGAGGCGGAGTTGCCGATCCGTTTCGGTGTCGAGGCGAAAGTTCATGCCTCGAAAAAAAAGCAAGGCGCGGGCCAAGACCGGGGGCGTTTACAATGGAGCAGACCGCGGGAATAATTCGATTTTCGGACTCCGGCGTTCGGAATACGGTCGATGGGGGGGGCTGCCAGTTTGGAAAAGGCGCCCCCGGCATGAATCGAACATGCGACCAACGGTTTAGGAAACCGCTGATTTATTCGCTTGGCCCGAAGCAAGTTCGGGCCAAGCTAAAGCCCAGGGGGAGGCCTCCGTCTCCCCCTTCAGCCCC
>JADYZQ010000102.1 GCA_020853015.1 Deltaproteobacteria bacterium | reverse complement strand
CGGGCGACAACGTGGCGATCACGGTCGAGCTGATCACGCCAGTGGCGTTGGAGAAGGAAATGCGGTTCGCGATCCGCGAGGGCGGCCGCACCGTCGGCGCGGGCGTCGTCACCGAGATCATCGAATAGAGGAACTATGGAAACCCCAGGACAAAAAATCCGAATCCGGCTCAAGGCCTTCGATCACAAGTTGCTGGACCAGTCGGCTTCCGAAATCGTCGAGACGGCGAAACGCACGGGCGCCCGCATCGCGGGGCCGGTCCCGCTGCCCACCAAGATCGAGCGCTACACGGTGCTCCGCTCGCCGCACGTCGACAAGAAGTCGCGCGAGCAATTCGAGATTCGGACCCATAAACGTCTTTTGGATATTCTCGAACCGACCCAGCAGACCATCGATGCCCTGATGCGGCTCGACCTGTCGGCGGGCGTCGAAGTCGAGATTAAAATGGTATGAGCAAGAAAACGATCAAGCCCGGCCTCATCGGGAAGAAAATCGCGATGACCCAGATCTTCGCGGACGGGGGCGACTATTACGGCGCGACCGTCCTGCAAGTCGGGCCCTGTTTCGTGACCCAGGTCAAGAACGGCGCCAAGGAAGGTTACAACGCCCTCCAGCTCGGTTTCGGCGAGCTCGAATTCCGCCGCGTCAACCGCGCGACGCGCGGGCACTTCGAGAAGAAGGGCCTCAAGGCCTTCCGCCACCTGAAAGAGATCCGCGTCAGCGACGCCGGGGCCTTCCAGGTCGGCCAGAAGCTCGACGTGTCGGCCTTCCAGGTCGGCGACCGCGTCGACGTGACCGGCGTCTCGAAGGGCAAGGGGTTTCAGGGCGTCATCAAGCGGCACCACAAGGCCGGCGGTCCCGCCAGCCACGGCTCCTGCTTTCACCGTTCCACGGGCTCGATCGGTCAGCGTACCTATCCCGGCAAGGTCTTCAAGCTGATGGGGCTGCCGGGTCATATGGGCGACGAGCGCGTGACGGTTCGCAACCTGAAGGTCCTGCGGGTCGATGCCGAGCGCAACCTGTTGGTGCTGAACGGCGCGGTGCCGGGCGGCGAAAACGCGATCCTCTTGGTCCGCAGCGCGGACCCTGGCTTCGAGAAGCGCTTGAAGTCGCAGGAGGCCCCGAAGGCCGCCGAGGCGGCGCCGGCCGAAGCCGCGCCCGCGCAGGAGGCTCCGGCTTCGTAGCGGCGAACCTCGTGTTCGCCCGGCGGAGGACCGAAGGATAAACGAAGGATCGAATTCGTAGGGCAAGCTCCCCGCGAAAGGGGGCGGCGAACGCAAGCTTCGCCTCACAGGATGGAAATTTTATGAGCACATTAGCTTTATACAGCCAAGCGGGCAAAAAAGTTCGCGACATCGAAGTGGCCGAGGGTCTCCTGGCCGGGCCCATCCGCAAGGGCCTGCTTTACTACATGGTCCGCAACCAGCTCGCCAACCGGCGCGCCGGGACGCACGCGACCAAGACCCGCGGCATGACCACCGGCTCCACCAAGAAGATCTACCGCCAGAAGGGAACCGGCAACGCCCGACACGGCGACATCAAGGCCCCGATCTTCGTCGGCGGCGGCCGCATCTTCGGGCCGCATCCCCGGGACTACAGCTACACCACCCCCAAGCCGGCCAAGCGCCGCGCCCTGCAGACCGCCTTGGCCCTCAAGAACAAAGAAGGCGCCCTGCGGGTGGTCGAAAATCTGACGTGGCAAGAGATCAAGACGAAGCAGGCCGTCGAGTTCTTCAAGGCCCTCGAATGCAAGTCCGCCTTGCTGGTCATCGCGGGAGCCGACGACAAGATCGAGAAATCGGTCCGCAACCTGAAGGGTTTCAAGGTGCTGCGCGCCGAGGGCCTGAACGTCTACGACATCCTGAAGTACGACCAATTGGTATTAACCGAAGACGCCTTGAAGGCGGTCGTCGAGCGCCTCGGCGAGACGATTCAATAGCGAGTTGTTTTATGGAAATGCACGAAATCATCCGCCGTCCGTTGATCACCGAGAAGGGCACCCAGCTGCGCGAGGTCCAAAACCAATACCTCTTCGAGGTCGACCAGCGGGCGAGCAAGCACCAGATCAAGGGCGCGGTGGAGAAACTCTTCAACGTGCACGTCGAGGACGTGAAGACCCTGGTCGTTCGCGGCAAGATCAAGCGCGTCGGCCGCAGCATCGGCAAGCGTTCCAACTGGAAGAAGGCCTACATCACCCTGAAAGAGGGCGAGAAAATCGAATTTTTTGAAGGGGTCTGAGGCAGGCGTTAAGCGAAGCCCAAGCACCCTAGAACCGAGTTTTTTATGCCAATGAAAGAATACAACCCGATCACCCCCGGCCGGCGGCAGATGAACGTCTCGGATTTCGCCGAGATCACCAAGAAGCGCCCCGAGAAGTCGCTCTTGGCGCACAAGACCCGCTCGGGCGGGCGCAACAACCACGGGCGCATCACCACCCGCCACATCGGCGGCGGGCACAAGAAGCGCTACCGTATCATCGACTTCCGCCGGGACAAGCTCGACATCCCCGCCAAGGTCGCGGCCATCGAGTACGATCCCAACCGCAACGCGCGGATCGCGCTGCTCTTCTACGCCGACGGCGAAAAGCGCTATATCATCGCGCCGCAGTCGCTGAGCGTCGGAACCCAAGTCGTCGCCTCCGAGGGCGCCGACATCCTTCCGGGCAACGCGCTGCCGCTGCGCAACATCCCGGTCGGCACCAATATTTACAACATCGAGCTCAAGGTCGGGAAGGGCGGCCAGATCGCCCGCAGCGCCGGCACCTTCGCCCAGCTGATGGCGAAGGAAGGCAAGTACGCCCTGGTCAAGCTGCCTTCCGGCGAGGTCCGCAAGGTCTTCATCGATTGCATGGCGACCATCGGCGAGGTCAGCAACCCCGAGTTCGAGAACACCACCTGGGGCAAGGCCGGCCGCACCCGCTGGCGCGGCATCCGTCCGACGGTCCGCGGCATGGTCATGAACCCGGTCGACCACCCGCACGGCGGCGGCGAGGGTTGCAGCAAGGGCGGCAACCATCCCAGCAGCCCCTGGGGCACCCCGGCCAAGGGCTATAAGACGCGTCAGAACAAGCGGACGCAAAACATGATCGTGAAAGACCGGAGAAGCAAACTGTAATGTAGGGGCCGTTCGCAAACGGCCCCTGCGGAGATCGTAACAACCGCACGTTAGGATTCATTATGCCTCGTTCCTTAAAAAAAGGCCCCTGGGTCGACCTGTCCCTGCAAAAGAAGGTAGACGCCCAGCAGGACCAAAGCAGCAAGAAAGTGATCAAGACCTGGTCGCGCCGCTCGATGATCACGCCCGACTTCGTGGGCCTGACCTTCGCGGTGCACAACGGCCGCAAGTTCATCCCCGTCTTCGTCACCGAGAACATGGTCGGCCATAAGCTGGGCGAGTTCGCCGCGACCCGCACCTTCCACATGCACTCGGGCGACCGGAAGACCAAGGAGGCCAAGTAGCCATGTCCGCCAAAGCCTGCATCAGCTATCTTAGGGTGACCCCGCGCAAGGCGCGGCTGGTGGCCGACTTAATCCGCGGCAAGAAGGTCCAAGCGGCCCTCGACCTGCTGTCCTTCACCAACCGCTACGTCGCCAAGGATTTCAAAAAACTGCTCCGTTCCGCCCTGGCCAACGCCGAGCAGAAGGGCGGCATGGACCCGGACAACCTCATCGTCAAGACGGTGATGGTCGACCAGGGCCCCACGATCAAGCGCTGGCAGGCCCGCGCGCGCGGTTCGGCCTACAAGATCGAGAAGAAGACCAGTCACATCACTTTAATCCTGGAAGAGAAATAGGCAGGAATAGGAAGCACTATGGGTCAGAAGGTTCATCCAATCGGGTTTCGCGTCGGGATCACCAAGCCGTGGCTGTCCAAGTGGTACGCCAAGCGCAACTACGCCGAGTTCCTGCACGAGGACATCAAGTTCCGCCGCGAGGTGAAGAAGAAGCTGTACTCGACCGGCGTCTCCAAGATCGAGATCGAGCGCGCCGCCCGCAAGGTGAAGGTCATCATCCACACCGCGCGCCCCGGCCTGGTCATCGGCAAGAAGGGCGCCGGCATCGACCAGCTGCGTGCCGAGCTGGCCAAAAATAGCAGCTGCGAGGTTTTTCTCGACATTCAAGAGGTCCGCAAGGCCGAGATCGACGCCCAGCTGGTCGCCGAAAACATCGCCATGCAGCTCGAGCGCCGCGTCGCCTTCCGCCGCGCGATGAAGAAGGCCGTGCAGTCCGCGCAGAAATTCGGCGCCAAGGGCATCAAGGTCATGGTCGCCGGCCGCCTGGGAGGCGCCGAGATCGCCCGCACCGAGTGGTACCGCGAGGGTCGCGTGCCCCTGCAGACGCTGCGCGCCGACATCGATTACGCGACCGCCGAGGCCAACACGACTTACGGCCTGATCGGCGTCAAGGTGTGGATTTTCAAGGGCGAGATCCTGGGACCGGTCGAGAGCAAGGCCATTCCGTTCCAGGCCTCCACCACGCCGGCTCCGGCCGCGGCGGAAGAATAGAGCTTATAAAGGGATTTGAATCATGCTGATTCCCAAAAAGGTTAAGTACCGAAAACAACAAAAGGGCCGGATGCGCGGCAAGGCCTATCGCGGCTGCAACCTCAACTTCGGCGACTTCGCGATCCAGGCCGTCGACTGCGGGCGACTGACCTCGCGCCAGATCGAGGCCGGCCGCATCGCGATCAACCGCTGCATCAAGCGCGGCGGCAAGCTGTGGATCCGGGTTTTTCCGGACAAGCCGATCACCAAGAAGCCCCTCGAAACCCGCATGGGCAAAGGGAAGGGCAACCCCGAGGAATGGGTGGCGGTGATCAAGCCGGGACGCATCATCTACGAGATGGAAGGCGTCGAGAAGGGCATCGCGATCGAGGCCCTGACCCTGGCCAAGCACAAGCTGCCCGTCCGTACCAAAATCGTGACCCGGGAGGGATACCGTGACGCCAAGTGAGATCCGCGAGAAGAATTTGAAGGAACTGGCGGTCCTCGAAAAGGACCTGCGGGAAGAGCTCTTCAAGCTCAAGATGCAGAACGCCACCGGTCAGCTCGAGAAAAACCACCGGGTGACCGAGGTGAAGCGCGATATCGCGCGGGTGCTGACCGTGGCCCGCCAAAAGCGCGCCGCCGAGAAGGGAGCGAAGGCTTAATTTATGTCCGAGAAGACCCACAAAAGAAAAACCAAAGTTGGCACCGTCGTCAGCAACAAGATGCAGAAGACCGTCACCGTTTCGGTAGACCGCCTCGTGTTGCACCCGACGGTCAAGAAGTATTACAAGCGCCGTTCCACCTTCAAGGCCCACGACGAGAAGGGACTGTGTAAGGTGGGCGACCAGGTCCAGATCATCGAGACCCGGCCGCTCTCCAAGACCAAGCGTTGGGCGGTGCAAGCGATCCTCAAGAAGGCGGAAGGCCTGGAGTAAGCCATGATTCAGCAGCAAAGCATTCTCGATTCAGCCGACAATTCCGGCGCCAAGAAACTGATGTGCATCAAGGTGCTCGGCGGCACGCGCCGCAAATACGCCACCATCGGCGACGTCATCGTCGTCTCGGTGAAGGAGGCGATGCCCGACTCGAAAGTGAAGAAGGGCGACGTCAAGAAGGGCGTGATCGTGCGCACCCGCAAAGAGATCAGCCGCGTCGACGGATCATACATCCGCTTCGATCAAAACTCGATCGTCCTCATCAACGACGCCGGCGAGCCGATCGGCACCCGCATCTTCGGGCCCGTCGCCCGCGAGCTGCGCGCCAAGAAGTTCATGAAGATCATCTCGCTGGCCCCGGAGGTCCTTTAAGATGCCGAAGCAAGGTCACATTCGCAAAAACGATCAGGTCATGGTCATCACCGGGCGCGATAAGGGCAAGATCGGGCGCGTGCTCCGAGTTCTTCCCAAAGAGGGAAGGGTGGTCGTCGAGAAAGTCAATGTGGTGAAGCGCCACACCAAGCCCTCGGCCAAGAACCGCCAGGGCGGCATCCTCGAGAAAGAGCTCAGCATCCACGTCTCCAACGTGATGCTGCTCGACCCGAAGAAGGTCGAGCCGACCCGCGTCGCATTCAAGGTGACGGACGGGAAGAAGGTCCGCGTCAGCAAGAAAAGCAAGGAAGTCATTGAAGCTAAAAAGTAGGCCTGCAAGGTCCCTTTGGGGACATGCAGCCCGAAGCATGAAAAGCAGGTAATCCCGTGGCTACGTCGAAATACGAAGAAAAATACAAAAAAGAGGTCGTTCCGGCCCTGATGAAGGAGTTCAACTACCAGAACGTCATGCAGGTCCCGCGGCTCGAGAAGATCGTCGTCAACATGTCGCTCGCCGAGGCGCTGCAGAACAGCAAGGTGCTCGACGTGGCGGCCGAGGAGATCAAGTCGATCACCGGGCAGAAGCCGGTCATCACCAAGGCCAAGAAGTCCATCGCGTCGTTTAAGCTTCGCGAAGGGCAGAAGCTGGGCGTAATGGTCACCCTGCGCAAGGACCGTATGTACGAGTTTCTCAACCGGCTCTGCAACATCGCCCTGCCTCGCGTCCGCGACTTCAAGGGCATCAGCGGCCGCGCCTTCGACGGGCGGGGCAATTATACCCTGGGTATCACCGAGCAGATCATTTTTCCGGAGATCAACTACGACCGGATCGACAAGATCCGCGGGATGAACATCACCATCGTGACCACGGCGGTCAACGACGAGGAAGGCAAGGCGCTCCTTAAGCATCTGGGGATGCCGTTCAGGAATTAATTCGTACCGACAGGAAGACAAAATGGCAAAAACATCGTTAATGGTCAAAGCGGCTCGCAAGCCGAAATTCAAGGTAAGGGCTTACAACCGGTGTCCCCTCTGCGGGCGTCCCCGGGCGTTTCTCAGGAAATTCAAGATGTGCCGCCTT
>JADYZQ010000101.1 GCA_020853015.1 Deltaproteobacteria bacterium | reverse complement strand
CTTCACTTGATCTTGGTCGAGGGCACCACGAAGGCCGGGTTGACCTTGGGACCCTTGTATCCGGCCGCGTAATCGTCCGCCCAGGGTTCGAGGGTGAGGTAGCCGGGGCTCTGTCCCAGGGTCTTCCAACGCAAAGTGAAAAGGCGGGTCATGAAGTCGCTGCCGATCAAGGCCAAGGTGCCGGCGTCGCCCATGATGGCGGTCTGAACCATGTGCCCCTTTTCGTGTTGAGGGGTGTCTCCGGGGGACTTGGCCGTGAAGCAATGCCCGATGGCGCCGGAATTGGCCGCGTTGAAGACGCAGAGTTTGTGGTTGAACACCAGCATCCCCCCGTAGAAGCCGACCTCCGCCTTAAAGCCGCTCACCACCTCGCCGATGACCCCTCCCCAAAGCAGTCCTGCGGTCGAGATCAGCGGTGTCGAGGCGTAATTGAGGGGAAAAGCGATGGCGTTGAAGAGCGGTTTTTCCTCCCACTGGTAGCGGCGGCCCAGCCAATTGGCCAGGCTGGCCCCCGACTGGGCGCCGAGCCAACCCAAGGTCAAGCCCCGGGCGAGGTCGCGGTCTCGAGCGAAATGGTCGGTGACCGTGTAAATCGTGAAGGCGTTGACGGCGCTGGCCGCGCAGCCCATCAGGGCCCTGCCCCAGCCCTTCGCCGTGTCGAGCTTGGCGTCCCCGGCCACCGCGCTCCAGAAAAATCCCGTGGCGCAACCGCCGGCCGCCATCAAGCCGGGCTCTAAGAATGTGTCCCCCATGCTGTCCTTCTTTCCCTTGGTCGATCGGATTGACGGAGAAAATGTTGTGTTGAGCGGGGAACCGCTCAGCGACGGTAGGTGAGGCGAAACGCCGTCTCCCCCATGATGCCGTAGGTCTGGCCGGCGAGCATCCGAACGGAGGCCTCGAAGGAAAGGTCGAGCGGTCCGACCGACACTTCCGCCACCCGAAGCTGGGTCGAGCCGGTGATGAAGGCCGGCCATTTTTCCGCGACCGTCGCTTGGCTGTCCTGGGTGACGTGGGTGTGGATGAAAAGCCCGCCCACCCCCAGGCCATACTGGGGCTGGATGAGGCGCAAGTGCTTGGATCGGTACACCGGCTCGAAGAGCGGGAAGCGCCATTCGGCCATCAAAAAATGGCTTCGCGAGTCGCGGGTCGCGCTGAAACGGATCAATCCCGCCAGCGGATTGTCGCCCAAGGGCAGGTCGCCTTCGTCGAAGTGGTCGTCGGACCTGCCGTAATAATACATGAGGGCCAGTTCGCCGAAGCGCCGCAGCTTGGGACGGCCTTGGGCATTCTTCGAGGTCTCTCGAAAATCGATCGCAAGCTCGCCCCCATAAAGCTTGGTGCCGCTTTGCGGATAGGGGGAGCTGAATTTCAGGAATTTTCCGTCGGTGATGAATCCGGTGCTGCGCCTCGGGGCGACCGAGAAGTGAAGCTTGATTTCGGTGGGGCTGCCCATGGGGAAGGGGAGTTCCAAGATGCGTGCCAAGCCCCGAATTCACGCCCCCACGAAAAGTCCCCGAAATGACTTGCCTTCCCCGGCACAACGACGCTGGCCCCTGGGAGCCCCCGCCCTCAAAATCCGCCGAGCCGAGCGAATAGCTGACTGAATGGACGGGTAAGAAAATTAAGACGGAGCAAATTTTGTTTGCCATTCCCGCCGCCCTTCCTTCAAACTTAAGTCCATGAAACCATACATGATAATTCCGCTGCTTGCCGTTTTTGCCATGATCGGATACCTGCCTGCCGCTGGGGCCGTCCCCGCCGCCTCCGCCGCATTAGTCGGCAAATACGGCTTCGACTGGCTTCGCCCCGAAAAGGCGCATTGCGCCCCCGTCACCGCCAAAACCCTGACCGGGGCCGACTGCAAGCACCATGGGGCGGGAGACACGGGCTCCTTTACGGGCAAGGCCGATTTTTATTCCTGCAAGGTCGGCCCAAAGAGCGAATACATGATCTATCCCAGCCAGGCCCGCTGCGCCGAAGAGCTGGAGACCATGCAGGCCAATGCGCCTTGATCTTTTTCTTTTGGTCGCGGATTTGACTCTTTCTTCGTGAAAAGACTCAGCGCAGTCCCTTCAGCACCTCCAAGGTCGCGCCCCGAGCCCCGCGAATCCCCGCCAAGATCCGCTCCGTCGGTTCCTCTGCCTCGCCGATCCCGGCGAAATTTCCCTGCCATGCCTGAAACAGACGCCGGGTGCTGGTCGGCATCGGCTCCGGAAGCACCATCGCCAGGTCCTGGATCAACAGCACCCGCCCCCACCCGCCGATCGGATTTCCGGCCTTAGGATCTTTGTCGTAATGAGCGTAGTGCACGAGGGTCTGCAGCTCGCCCAAGTTTTTCAGCACCTCGAAGAAGGCGACGCGGATGTTCCGGTTCCGCTCGCTCTGTTCGTTGCGGTGGGCGCTGTAGCTCAACGCACCGACGGCGACGACCAGGCTTAGCAAGGCAATTAAGTTTTTGCGCAAGGTTTCCATCGGTTTTTCCTCTACTGCGGGGTTGGATCGGCGCGCTCAGCTGAATTTAGGATGCGGCGGGTTGGGAAAAGTAACGGCGGGCGGGAGATGTCCGGGAAGTCCAATCATATTGCTGGGCTTATGCCGGCTCCAGGATATAATCGAAGGCATGACGGCCGAGCCGGAAAAAAAATTTACGGAGCGCGGTAATCTTTATTCCGCTTCCGCATCCAAGACCGAAGAGGACTTTGTCCTGGGGCTGGCTCGCCGCGAAGAATCGGCCTTTCGCACGCTGATCGCCGACTATTCCCAAAAGCTCTACGGCGTGGCCTATCGCTTCCTGAGGCAAGAGGAAGAGGCGCGAGAGGTTTTGCAGGAGGTGTTTCGCAAGGTGATCGAGAAAATCGACACGTTCAAGGGCGAGGCGAAGTTTTCTACCTGGATCTATCGGGTGACGGTCAACGAGGCCCTGATGCGGATTCGCTCCAAGCGCGGCGAGGCGACGGTTTCTTGGGAAGATGTGCTGCCCCGCTACGAGGACGGCGTCGCCGTCGATCCCAATCGCGACTGGACGAAGCTGCCCGAGACCGCTCTGCTGGAGAGCGAGGCGCGCGCCTACCTCAAGGAATGCATCGCGCTTCTGCCCGAGGATTACCGGGCGCCTTACGTCTTGAAAGACGTCGAGGAATTGTCCGAAAACGAGGTCTGCGCGATCCTCGGCCTCGACAAGGGCGTGATGAAGGTTCGGGTGCATCGCGCTCGGATGTTTTTGCGCAAGAAGCTCGAGGAGAAGTATGTCGATTAAGAGCAAGCTCAGCCGTTGGATCGATCGGGCCCTGCGCATGCCCACCTGCGAGGAGATCGAGGCCCTCGCCTACGATTTTCTGGAAAAAAACCTCGACGCCAAGACCGAAAAGCGAATGCTGCGTCACTTCAAGCTGTGTCCGCCCTGCATGCGCTTCATCGAGGCCTACCGCCGCACCCGCAAGGCGGGCCGCGGGCTGCCGGCCCCGAAGCTGGATCCCGCTTTCCAAGAGCACCTGATGAGGATGTTTCGGAAGGATTGAGCGGTTAAGGTTTTTTCACCACGAAAAAGGAATTTTGAAAGTCGTGCGCCAGGTTGTGTACCCGCACCTCGGTGAATCCGGCCGCAGCCAGCATCTCTCGCGCCTTCTCCTCGCCCCAGACCGCGCCGAGGCCCGCGCCGTCCTGGGCCAGCGAGACGGTCATGCAGTGCAGGCAGGAAACCGTGTAAAGGAAGGGCGCGCTGGGGTGGTCGAGGTTGTTCTCCAGGCGGCTGGAGGCGCGGATGTCTTGCATCAGGAAGATGCCGCCGGGACGCAGGGCCGAATGGATGGCGCTCAAGACCCGGTCGGGGGCCTTTTGGTCGTGAATCGCGTCGAGCGCGGTGATGAGATCGTAGTTGGGCCCTTCGCGCCACTCGGTGAGATCTTTGGCGGCGAAGCGCAGGTTTTTCAAACCTCGTTGCGAGGCTTCCTCGCGCGCCCTTGAGACGGCGGTTTCGGAGAGGTCGTAGCCCGTGAAGCGGCTCTTGGGAAAAAGCTCGGCCAGGCGCAGCAGGGCACGGCCGCGGCCGCAGCCGACGTCCAGCGCGTCGATGCCCTCGCGCAGGCGTACGGCCAGCTCGGGCACCAGGGGCAGGACATGATCTTCGAGGGCGCTCACGACGGTCTGCTCGCTGTCCTCGGCCATCACGTCGTGGAAGCGGGCGAAGGCCTCGTAGGGGACGCCCCCGCCCTTGTCAAAGCAATCGAGGATGCGGTCTTCCACCGAGCCCATCATCGGAATGTACTGGAAGAAGGGGGCGATGTTGTTGGGGGCCGCCTTACGGGTCAGCACGGCGGCGTGATCCGCGGGCAGGCGGTAGCGTCGGGTTGCGGGGTCGTACTCGAGGATGCGGCCGACCGTCACGGCGCCGAGCCATTCGCGGACGTAGCGTTCGTTCTTCTCGGCCCGCCGGGAGATCTCCTCGCAGGTGGCCCAATCCATCTCGGCCATGACGTCGAAGAGCCGCGCGCGATGCCCTATGGAAAGCATGAGGGCCAGCGAGGCGGAATTGAGGATGTCGAGCAGGCGATCCGGAAAGGCAGGGGTGGGCGACTGGGACATGACATTATACCTCGTGTTGGGAATTTCTGGAATAAGGCCGATTTTCGGACGAAGGCGTCCGAAAATCAAACCTCCGTCTTCCTTTCCTACTTCCTTTCCTCTTCTTTCCTGCCGCTCTACTACGGGCAGCCGAGATTCGGGACTGCCGAGTACTTCAGCACCAGGTCGCCCTTCGTCAGGTAGTTTTCCGTATGATAGATGCCGAAATAGCCGTTCCCGACGTTGGCTTCGCCCGAGCAGCCCGGTAGGCAGCCGCCGGCGGGGCAGGCGTCGACGTAGTCGAAGAAAAACAAGGGAATGTTGTTTTGGCAGGCCAGCGAGACCATCTCGGGGAAGAAGCTCTCGGCCGCGGCGAGGTGATTGGCTTCGTCGGAAGCGCCGGGACAACCGGTGTTGTAGCCGGTCTCGCCGATGAAGACGTGATCCGCCCCGCAGGGCGTCACCGCCACTTCTTGAAAGATCGACAGCACCTGGTCGGCGCAGGCCTTCGCTGCTTGCGCCGGGGTGTTCCCCGACTCGAAGGGCCAAGCCGGAGGGACGCTTGCGACGTTGTTGCAGTAGGGATGCGAGGCGATGCCGTCGATGTTCGGCAGGGGAGCCCCGTCGGCGCAGAGGTCTTTTTCCAGCCCCGCCACCGAAGAGACGATCACCGGGATTCCCGTGTAGCTCCGTTGATTGAGGCCGTTGCGCAGCGTCGTCGCAGCGGCCTGAACTTGGGCCGGAGTGAGCGTTACGCCGTTGATCGGCGAGGATAGGATTTCGTTTCCGAGTTGAATCCCGACCACGGTCCCGTCGTCAAAGAAGGGCTTGAGGGCGGGGATATAGGTGCCTGCCGTGCAGAAGGTCTGAGGCGCCCACGGCGTCGTCGCGCCGCAGGCCCCGTCGACCAGGCTGGCCACCACGCCGTCGCCGCAGAGCGCCGGAAAGCCGGCGAAGGTGCAGTCCGTGTTTCCGTCGTTCGTTTTAGTGAGAGCCAAGACCGAGTCGTTGAAGAGCCCGAGCAATACTTTAAGTCCTTGGGCCTGGGCGGCCTTGAGGATGTAGTAATTCGGCTGGTAGACCGTGATCGTGCCGACCAGAAGGTTGCTTTTCAAGGCGGCCAGGTCCTGATCGAAGCAGCTCTGGCAGCGGTCGGGACAGCCGCTTAAATTCTGGAAGGGATCTCCCGGCGGCGGGGCGGGACAGGTGAAGGAAAGCTGCGGCGAGCAGGCCACTGGCGTGTTGGTCGTCCAATTGTCGTCGCTGCAGCGGGCTTCGGGGTCGTAATCGATCGCGATGCCCTGAAAGGGCAGCGGAACCAGGGCCTGGATCTCGACGGTGTCGGTCTGGGAGGCCTCCTTAACAGAGTTGCCGTCGTCGACGGCCAGGCGCGCCCGGTAGAGGCCGGGCACGTCGGGGGTGAAGCTGCTGCGGAATTCCGTGGGCGCGCCATGGCCGGTTTGGCTCGCCGCGGGCATCGTCTCGAATTCCCAAAGCGCCGCCAAGGCATCGCCCTCCGGATCGCTCGACCCGCTCCCGTCGAGCTGCACCGTCTCGCCCACGAAGACCACTTGGTCCTCGCCCGCGTCGGCGACCGGCGCTTGGTTGCCGCCGTTGCCGCAGGCGGAGACCAGCCAAGGTAAGAGGAACGCTAAGGGAAGGCCGCGCAAAGGTGTCGACATGTTGGATCCTTCCATAAATCCGCAGAAGGGCGAATCGCGGCGTCTCTATCCGGAAGGAGCAACAGCCTCCGCAAGTGGTAACTCCCGAGAGAGCCATTCTTCCGTCCGTTGCGCAATGGCGAGTTGAGGGCCGAGTTGATATTTAGGGACGATCCGAATTGTTCCGCAATCGTGCGGCAAAGTAAATTGGAAAGACGACGACCGGCCTACCGACGGCCCCTGCCGCCGCCTCCGGAATGAAAAGACGGAGATCGCGACCTGCCGGAACCCCCGCCGAAGGAAGCGCCGGAAGAGCCGCGCTCCCGGAAGCCCGAAGAGGAACCCCCGCCCCAGGAGGAACGGCCTCGCCCCGAGCCGAGGGAGGAGTTGTCGGAGTCGCGGAAGCCGTAGGCCCCGCCGCCGCGCTCGGGTGCGCGATTCGCGGGTGGCGTGAAGCCGGAGCGATTGGATACGCCGGGTGAATCGGAAGTCGTGTTGCCTGCGGGCGGATTGTCGCGGGTTCGCGCGTTGACATTGGGACGGCCGCGTGGATTTTTCCGGGTTTCGCCCGGCCGGAACCCGCTCGGTTCGGAGCCGCCGCGGTCGATCTTGGGGCGCCCGCCGCGCCGATTCGCCTCGACCGGGCTGCCCGATCCGGGCGCCGCGCCGTCTTGCAAGCGGCCCCGATGCCGGCCTGAAGCGGGCGTCGTGTCGCCGCCGCCCGGCTTGCCGCGCGGCACGCCTTTCACGAAGTCGGGTTTGCCCTTGCCGTCGCGATTCGGTTTGTCCCGCCAATAGGGTTGGTAACTGGCCGAAGTCGGCGTGTAACGGCGGCGTTGCAGCTCTTGCCGCTCGCCGTAATCGCGCCAGCGCTGCGCGCCGTTGGAATCGCCGCGATACAGGGTGATCGGCGCGCGGTATCCGTAACGATTGTACCAGCCGTTCACGCCCCGATAGAAGCCGTTGTAATAGTAGGGATTCCCGCGCCAGCGGTAATAGTAGTTGCCATAACAGCTCGATAAATAAGGGTAGCGGTAGAAGTGGCGCGGGTAGCCGTAGAACCAAGACGTGTAATAGTAGGAGGGGAATCCCCACACATAGAAGCCGCTGTCCCAGCCCCAGAAGCCCGTCCAATACCACAGCGGATAGGGCCGCCACACCGGCACGCTGTACCAATAGGGATAGCCGAACCAGTAGGGGTAGGGATTGATATTGACGTTCACCACCGTCTGGCTGGAGGACGTTTGCGGCGGAGGATAATAATCGTCGTAGTCGTCGTAACCGTTCTCCTTGGCGAAGGCCTTGGCGGATTTTTTTAGGTCTTCGCGGGCCTTGGGGTCATTCGCGAGCGTCTGGCGATAGTCGCTGAGCGCTTCTTCTTGCTGCCGCGCGACTTGGGCGCTGAACTCGTCGAGCTTGGCCTGAGCTTGGGTGGGATTGGCGCGGTAGGCGTCTCCCATGGCCACGGTCAGGTCGCGGTCGTCGGAGAGGGTGCGGAGAATTTCGGGGTGGCCCAAGAGCTTGCGGTAGGCCTGGCGGCTCGACTCCGGGATGCCTTGCAGGGAGTTTTCGAGATCGCGGTCGGATTGCAGGTTGAGATTGCGGATGTCGCGCAGCAAGGCGTATTCCTTGGTGCCTAATTCCTTGGCCGCGTCTTGTATGCCCTTCGGGAGCTGTCGGGTCATTTCCTTGATCTGGTCTTTCGACTTGGGGCCGCCCTCGACCAAATCCTCGACGAGGTTCGGGTAGCGCACGAGGTCGTAGATCTTTTCTTGGGTCTTGCGGGGGTAGGGGGTGATCAGTCGTTGGAACTGCTCGCTCGAGCGCTTTTGCTCGCGATCCATCTCCCAAAGGACGTTCGGATAGGCGGCGGCTTCCATAGCGGCCTGGCGCAGCTCGTCCGAGCTGGTCGCCAGGGTCTCGACGGACTGGGACTGGCTTTGCAGCTCTTGGTTGAGGCGCTCGAGGGGGGTGGCGGCTTGGGTGGGCCGTGCGAGCAACCCCGCCGCGAACATCACCATAAAAGACAATAATTTCATAAAGATTCCTTCGGAATGCCTTGGCATTCGCGGGATAAGCGTCCGAGCCCTATTGAAAAAAATGCTTAACAAATTAATGACTTGGGCCTTGGGGCCGGATGTTAAATCTATTTTAGGGGAAATTTTTGGGCGAGGAAATGCCGGCGGGAAAATTTGCTCCGTCTTCCTATCTCCTATCTTATCTGTTCCTACCTTCGGCCGCGGATCAGTCGGTAACCCAGCAAGAGCACCATGGCGCCGCCGACGGCGACGAGGAAGCTGCGTAGGTCGAAGCTGGTGACCCCGCCGCCTATTCCCAGGGCCGAGGCGATGAAGCCGCCGATCACCGCGCCGGCGACGCCCAACAGGATGGTGACGATGCAGCCGCCGGGGTCGTCGCCCGGCATCAGGAATTTGGCGATGGCGCCGGCGATCAGGCCGAAGACGATCCAGGAGAGAATGCCCATAGTGAATACCTCCGTCTCGAGATCGCTTACCCTTCGAAGGAAAGGATCGCCGATTTCCACCGAATGAAGAAAGGAAAAAATCTCTAGGCTCGATCGCGCGGTTTACTCTTCGTCGGCTTTGGCTAGGGTGGGCAGGATCGAGGTCGGCCGCTGGGTCCCGAGGAAATCGAGGCGCTCCTCGGCGCGGGTCACGGCGACGTAGAGCAGATTGCACTCTTCCTCGTTGTCGGGATGGTAGTTTTCTTCGGAGGGCTCGACGATGAGGACGTTGCGGAACTCCAGGCCCTTCACCTGCTGGACGTTGGTGATCGTGACGCCCGGCGAGAAATCGAATTGCTCGCGGTGTCCCAGGCGCACCGCCGGGTAGCCGATCTTGCGCAGCTCCTCGGTCAGGGCCGCCGCCTGCTTGGGCCAGCGGCAGACGACGGCCGACAGCGCCCGCTTGCTGTCCTGCTGCCGGGCGGCGATCCAGTGGCCGATGCGGTGGGCGAGCAGGGTGGGGTTTTCGACGCGGCGGAAGGAGGGGATGGGGCCGCGCCGGCCGCTGGCGGCGTTCTCCTTCGAGCCGAACTTTTCGCCGCGCAGGTGCTCGGCGATCTCCATGACCTCGACGGTGGAGCGGAACGAGACGGTCAACGAGATCGGCATCGTGTCGGTGAAGCCGGCCTCCTTCAGCAATTGGTTCCAGCCGCCGAAATCGCGGCCGCCGACGATCTTCTGCGCGACGTCGCCGACGATCGTGACGGTGCGGTCGCGGTCGAGGGCGTTGAGCAGGGCGCGGATCTCGACGCTGCCGAAGTCCTGCGCCTCGTCGATTACGATGTGGTCGCAGACGCCCAGGCTCTTCGCGGATTTCGCCGGATAGTAGCCGTGCTCGGCGTAAACTAGGTGCAGCAGGAGGGCGTCGTCCTGCGCGTCGCAGACGCGCTTGGCGACCTGTTCCTTGAGCTGGGATTGTACCAGGCTCCACTTCCGCCAGATCATGTCCTGACGGCTCAGCCAATCGTAGAAGTCGAAGAGGTCGTCGACGAAGCTGCGCTCGGGGCGGTGCGGGTGCTGCGAGACGTATTGCATCAGCATGTCGAGGCATTGTCCGGAGGATTTCAAAAGCTCGAGGTCGCGGCCCTTTTCGAAGGAGCCGCTCGGGCGCGGGCCGACCAGGTCGTTGGCCAGGGCGCCGCACCACTGCGAATAGGTGCGGATGGGTACGTCGGGGATCTTCAGTTCGGGCATCGTCGTCTCGACGTAGGCCTTCAGGGAGCGGTTGAACATCACCACCAGGCACCGCTCCGGGCGCGCGTCGCTGTTGTCCTCGTGGAGCAGCCAGGCCAGGCGGTGCAGGGCCACGGTGGTTTTTCCGCTGCCGGCGATGCCCTGGATGACCATGGGCTTCTGCGGGTTTTGCGTGATGAGGCGGAATTGCTCCGCGGTGATCAGCGAGAGGATCGGCGGAAGGTGGCCGTCGTGCTCCTCGCCCCGAGAGAGAGCGGGATGCAGGGATTGCACCTTCCAACCTTCGTCGGTGCGGACGATCACGCCTTCCTTGGTTTCGATGCGCTGGAGGTGGTTCTCGAGACCCTGGTAA
Organism: Deltaproteobacteria bacterium; assembly: GCA_020853015.1. Classification (GTDB taxonomy): domain Bacteria; phylum UBA10199; class UBA10199; order DSSB01; family DSSB01; genus DSSB01. Next base: position 15,395 of record JADYZQ010000101.1, on the reverse strand, counting down.
GAGCGGCGCAGCTGGATGACGCCCTCGTGCTCTTGGCCCTGGATGGTCTCGCAGAATTCTTCCCCCTCGCGGTAGTCGTAGTAGAGTTTGCTGATCGGCGCTTTGCGCCAATCGATGATGCGTTGTTCGGGGAAGCTGGCCGTACCCAGTTTGAATTCGATGCGCCGGTCGCCTTCGAGCGTGACGACGCGGGCGAAGTAGGGCTGCTCGGCCAAGGCTTCGAGGTCCGAGGACTTGTTTTTGCGCAGCTTGGCCAGGCCGTGGGCCACGGCCTCGTCGCTGGCCAAGGCGGCCTTATCCTCGTCGCGGCGCGTGGCGACGATCTGGCTGGTCAGGTCGCGGGCGGTGCGGCGGTCGGCCTCGAAGTCGCTGCGCGTCTGGCGCATCTCGCTTAGGATAGCGCTGTGGACCTTTTGCCAAAGCTCTTCTTCGCTTTTGCCCAGCTCCTGGGCCTCGGTTTCATTCAAGGGCATGACGGAATCTCGGGGAGATGAAAAGGGACGACCCTTTCACCAAATCTGCTAAGCACTTGTCAAGAGTGGGTTTTTTTGAAGGAGGCCGAGCCGGAATCTTTTGCTCCGTCTTACTTTTCTTATCTTCTCCCGCCATCTCCAAATTTTATAAATTATGGCCCTATAATTTAAAATTTGAATTTATTTTTTATATTTCATACAGATTAAATTAATAATTTAATCTCTAATAAACTAAATAAATTTAATAATTTCAAATAGTTATTTTAATTAATCAAACCTGGCACAAAGCCTGCAATCTAGTATTGGCGTGCGTCGAAAGACGCCGCCGAGGAAAGAAAAAATCCTCGGAAAAAACAAAATTTATAAAGTGTGCCCCCGGGTCGGAGCGGATAGAGAAATCTTCTGCTCCGATCTTTTTTTATTCGTCTATCTCCCTTCGCGCTATACTCGTCTTGGTTCCGGATTTTGGGGGTGCCTATGAAGGCCGCTTCAAATTTCGCGCCCTGGTCCGGCGAAATAGCCGGGCGTCCCGGTCTCGGCTCCGCCGCGAGCGGTAAGGCTTCCGTCGCCCGGCTCCTCGCCAAGGCGGGCATCCGGATCAACGGGCGCCGGCCCTGGGACATCCAAGTTCACAACGAAAAATTCTACGACCGCCTCCTGGCCGACGGTTCCCTCGGCGTCGGCGAATCCTACGTCGAGGGTTGGTGGGACGCCGAGCGCGTCGACGAGGTCGCCTGCCGCGTCTTCCGCGCGAAGGTCGACCGCGAGATGCCTTCCTGGGCGCTGGTGCTGGATACCCTGCGCGCCAAGCTCTTCAACCTGCAACGCAAGTCTCGGGCCTTCTTCAACGCGGGCAGGCACTACGACATAGGGAACGACCTCTACGAGGCCATGCTGGATCGCCGCATGGTCTATTCCTGCGGCTACTGGAAGGGCGCCTCCGACTTGGAGGAAGCCCAGGAGAACAAGCTGGAGCTTTGCTGCAGGAAACTCGGGCTCAAGCCCGGCATGAAGGTGCTGGACATCGGCTGCGGCTGGGGCGCCTTCGCGAAACACGCCGCGCAGAGGCACGGGGCGCGCGTCGTCGGAATCACGGTTTCGAAAAATCAATACGCCTACGCACGCAAGCACAACGAGGCGCCCGGCGTGGCGTATCGCCTTCAGGACTACCGCGAACTGAAGAACGAGCGATTCGATCGCGTCGTCTCGATCGGGATGTTCGAACACGTCGGCTACAAGAATTACCGGCATTACATGGAGATCGTCGCCGAGCGCTGTCTCGCCGACGACGGTCTTTTTCTGCTGCACACCATCGGAGGCAACGTCTCCACCACGCATATCGACCCTTGGATCGACCGCTACATCTTTCCCAACGCCATGCTGCCCTCGATCGCCCAGATCGGCGCCGCCGTCGAGGGGCTCTTCGTGATGGAGGACTGGCATAATATCGGCCCCGATTACGACAAGACCCTGACGGCCTGGTTCGCGAATTTCCACCGGCATTGGGACAGATTGCAGGCCGGGTACTCGAAGAAATTCTACCGCATGTGGAAATTCTACCTGCTGGCCTGCGCCGGGGCCTTCCGCGCGCGGGAGATGCAGGTTTGGCAGATTCTGCTGTCGAAGGGCGGCGCGGGGGCGCGGGTGAGGTAAGGCCCTCGAATCGCGCTTGGAGGCCGCGTGAAAATCGGGTAATTCCGAATCATGAGCCCGCCTCAACTCCGCATTTCGCTGACCTGTCTCTTGATGCTCGTCACCTGCGTCGCCTGGGGTCTCCCTCGCGCGGCTTCCGCCGCGAGCGATCCCCAGACCCAGGCCGAGCTTCGGCTTAGGGCCCACCTTAAAAAACGACTGCCGCCGCGCGGCCTCTCCTTGGATTGCGTGGACTTGTTCCTCGAGGCGACGACCGCCAGGTATTTTGAATATGCCGTCCGCGAGCGGCACGGAGGGAAATGCGGCGGCGATCCCGAGGTCGCTCCGATCGTCGATCGCTTTCGCGTTCCGAAGCGCGGAGGGAAGATTTTAAAATACGACCCTGTCGAGGACCGTTGGATCGTCGCCGGCGGCGGCGCATGGAGGCGTGCCAGCTTGCCGCAAGTTTAAAAGAAATCGGCGCTTCCGAACTCCCTGGCCTTGTGGAGCACCCGCGTCACTTCCTCCGCGGGCAGGCCCAATTGCAGCAGGCAGTAGCGCGCCATCTCGAAGCCTCCCTCCAACTCCTCCGAGATCACCACGTCGGCGCCGGCCGCGTAAAGCTTCTCCACCTCGTTGCGGAACTTCGCCCGGGTGACGATGGGGATGTCGGGATTGATCCTCCGGGCCTGACGGATGATGGCGCCGGCGTTGAGGAAGTCGGGGACCGTGATCGCGAGCAGCTTGGCCCTCTCGAGGCCCGCTTCGAAGAGCAGCTCCTCCGAGGCGCCGTCGCCGAAAAACGCCGGGTGATTCTTTCGTTTTACCTTCTCGATCGTGTCGGGATTCAGCTCCAGGACCACGAAGGGAATGTCGTGCGCATGCAGGACGCCGCCGAAGGTTTGGCCCAACGGGCCGAAGCCGCAAACGACGACATGCTCCCTTAGCTCGCGGGATTTTTCCAGTAAGGCGGATTCGTCCTCGCTCCGCAGTCGGCGGAAAGGGCCCAGACGCGCGGCCAGGGCCGCGATGCGCGGCGCCAGTTTGACCATCACGGGGGTGAGCATCATGGCCAGGATGGCGGTGGCGATGATTATTTGAAAGAAGGAGTGCCCGATCAGCCCCAGCTTCTCGCCGTTGGAGGCCACCAAGAAGGAAAATTCCCCGATCTGGCCCAGGTAGATGCCCGTCGTGAGCGACACGCGCAGGGGAAGGCGGGCCGTCATCAACACCCCTGTGGTCACGAGGGTCTTCAGCAGGGGCAGGAGCACCACCAGTCCCAGCAGCAGCCGGAAGTTTTCCCGCAGGACTTCGAAGTCGAGCAGCATCCCGATGGATACGAAGAACAGGCTGAGGAAGCAGAAGCGAAAGGGCTGGATTTCCGCCAGGGCTTGGAGGCGGAAGGGCGTGCTGCCCAGGACCAAGCCCGCCAAAAAGGCGCCGAGGGCGAAACTGAAGCCTAGTCGGCTGGTGATCCAAGAGAGCCCCAGCGCCAGGGCGATCACCGCGATGACGAAGATCTCCCGGTTGCGGGTGCGCGCGACGTGGAGGAAGAAGGGCTGGGCCAGGTATTTTGCGAAGAGGTAAACGGCGAGGAGGAGTCCGCCGGCTTCCAGCCCCTCGCGGCCCATCTCCATCCACAGCGGGACCCCGCCCTTGCGTTCCAGCCAGGGGATGAGGACCAAGAGGGGGATGAAGGCAAGGTCCTGCAGGATGAGGATGGCCGTCGATACCCTACCCGGGATGGATTCCAGGGAGCGTTGGCCGGCCAGGGAAGAAAGGACCACCGCCGTGCTGGAGAGGGAGAGGATGAAGCCGAACAGCAGGCTCTTGGCGTGGCCCCAGCCCAGCAGTAGTCCGATGCCCCAACCCGCGAGGATGGTCACGAGGATCTGCAGGATGCCGCCTTGGATGCTGGCCCGCTTCATCTTGAGAAAGACGTCGAAGGAGAATTCCATCCCGATGAAGAAGAGTAGGAGGGTGATGCCCAGTTCCGCCAAGACCTGGACCTGCTCGCGGTCCTGAATCCAGGCCAGTCCCTCGGGGCCGATCAGGGCGCCGGTGACCAGGAAGCCCAGGGTGACCGGTAATCGAACCTTCAAGAAGAGAAAGGCGACCGGAAGCGAGCATAGAAAGATGATCAAGATGTCTTGAAAAACCAAGGTTCCCATGGGTTTGGGGGATTATAAGGCAGCTGTGGTCCGGAGGCTCCGAAAATCGAACGCCCCCGTCCTAAAATCGTACCTCCGTCTTCCTTTCCCCGTCTTTCTTTCGCTGCTAATATGCATCACATGTTGATAAAACCGAGAACCATCTTTCCAGTTTTGCCTCGATACTGTGTCCTTATTTTATTTTGGGTGACCCTCCTGAGCGGAAGGCTGTGGGCCCAGGCGCCTCTGCGCCCGGGCGATCTTTTGGCCAACCCGGGCGCCTTTCTCGGCCGCAGCGTTGCGGTCGAAATCGTCGAGCCGTTGCAAGGGCCGCGCAGCGCCGCCGCGCTGGCCTCGGCGGAATACGGCCAGGTCCGCGTCTGGATCCCGGATGGGATCGGCGTGGATTTCTCCCTCGTCCCCGCTTCTTTCCGGATGGAAGATCCCCAACGCTACCGGCGAAAGTTCGACCGCGTGATCGCGGGCCCGGTGCGGGTGCGCGGCGAGCTGCTAAGCGATGCGGAGCTTGCCAAGGGGCTCGGCCGTCCGGCTTACGTCCTCCGCGTGGCCTCGGTGGAATCCTTGCCGCTCGGACCCGCCGTGACCGTTTCCTCGCTCGCCGAGCTCCAGGCGCGGGCCGCCGCTTTGGACCGACAGAGCATCGTCTATGAAGGAATTTATCGCAGTGGATTCGAAGTCTCGGCCCTGGACGGCGTCCTTTGGCTCGCCATGGCGTCGGACACCGAGATCCTCGGGTCGCCCCCGTCGCGGGACGAGGTCCGGAAACCCCATCGGATTCGAGTCACCGGCATTCTGTTCTCCAAACCGGGAGCTCGCTATGGGCATTTGGGAGGCTATTCGATGCAGATCCAGGCATCCAAGGTGGAATACTTGGGCGAGGCGGGCGTCCCGCGATAGGTTTCGACCGGGGATTCCCGCCTCCCGCTAGAAAGGCCGTGGCGTGATTCAAATCAAAAGAGTCTACGAGCCGCCCCTCAAGAGGGACGGCTACCGGGTATTGGTGGATCGGCTCTGGCCGCGAGGGCTTTCCAAACAGGCCGCCCAGGTGGACCTTTGGCTCAAAGAGGTCGCGCCCAGCGATAGCTTGCGCAAGTGGTTCTCCCACGATGCGGAGAAGTGGGAGGGTTTCTTGGAAAAATACTCCGCCGAGCTCCGGGGCAAGGCCCCGTCACTCGCCCAGATTAAGGCATTGGAAAAACAGCACGGCACGGTGACCCTGCTGTTCGGGGCCAAGGACCCAGACCACAACCAGGCCGTGGTCTTGCTCCGGGTGCTGAAGAGGAGGAAGTAGGAAGACGGAGCAACTCCCTTTCCCGCCGCGACCGGGGCGCCCTTAATATTCAACTCATTGAAATTATTTATTAAATTATAATTCTTCGAAGAAGGCTTGGGGCGCACCTTTTGCCGATTCCCGTCGATAATCCTAATACCGGGCCCGGCTAGGGGCTTTGGCCCGGCAAAGGATCGACTAACCCATGAGGCTGATAACCCTGCTCCACAAGTTGACCCTGCCTTTGCTGCTGATGGCAGCCCTCGGCGCTTGCTCGCGTTACATCGAGGGCGCCGTCTTCCTCGACAAAAACGCCAACAACGTCAAAGACCACGACGAGCCGGCCATCGCGGGCATGCCTTTCACGGTCACCCGCGACGAGGCCACCCTGCAGACCGCCGAGACCGACTCGGACGGACATTTTCTGGTGGCGACCAGCATCAACGATGTCGACGTGAATTTCTGCGTGAAGGTCCGCGCCGAAGACGTCTCCGCCTTCCAGGCCGCCGATCCCGAGACTCCCAAGGCGCTCAAGGCGCTGGAGGCCTCTCCCGAGGCGAGCTCCGAGGCCTGCCCCCTCATCGTCGGCAAGCCGGATTGTAACAACAAGAATTGCTGCGACAACGCGCTTTGCGCCGACGCCGAGGTTTGCGAGGAAGAGGCGGGCGCTTGCTCCAAGAAATCCGACGGCAAGCCCGATTGCAGCGACCCCGACTGCTGCGACGATTCCGCCTGCAGCGAAGACTCCGCTTGCGAAGAAGAAGACGAGGACGCCTGCCCGAAAGACAAGAGCGGCAACCCCGACTGCGACGACAGCCGCTGCTCCGCCGAAGCCGCCTGCAACACCTACAGCGTCCAGCCGATGCAGGCCTGCGACAAGACCAAGGCCTCGCAATTAAAGATGCGCTTGAACGTGCCGGTGGCCGTGGACTACGCCACCCGCGTCGGCCAACTGAACGAAGTTCGCACCGGCCCCGTCGCCGTCGGCGACAAATTCGGGATCGAGATCACCTATCCTTCCTCCTGCACCTTCGAGCCCTACGCTTTGCCCAAAGCCTTCGCGCCGATCGGGCTGGGCAAGGCCTTCGATGCAGCGACCCGCGAGCTGCGGCTCGGCGAGGCGATCCTCGCGCAGCCCTCTCAGGTGATCCGCAAGGATGCGCCGCCCTTCGGCCACGACAAGCTTCACACCTACGTGCTTCGCCTCGAAGCGGTCGGCGAGGAGGGGCAGAAAGACGGGGAAATCAAGATTCAGCCCACGGTCGCCTGTCCCGACGGCAAGAAGATTCCGGCGAGCGCCAACGTCGTCTCTTTCACCTCGGCCCAGCCCGCCGCGGCCTTCTCGCTGGACGCGGGATTGGTGCCGGGTTGTCCGGAATTGGGCGAGATCGCGACGCTCAAGACCCTCATCGAGGCACAAGACCCCGCGACCTACGCCGCCGCCACCTACACCGTTTTCTTGGGCGGCGAGAGCCACCTCACCATCGACTCGATGCCCAGCCAATGCCAGGACCAGGGCGCCACGATCGAATGCGCCATGGACACCCTGCACCTCGGGACTAAGGCCGAGTTTTCGATCAAATTCAAAATGGCGGAATCGGTTGCCGACCCGACGACGGTCTCCTTCACCTCGCAAATCGAGGCGGACGGGGTTCAAGTCACCGACACGGCCATCCTTTGCAGCTACCCTTGAGAAGAAAAGGGAAGAGAAGAAAAGGGAAGACGGAGCAAAATCCCCCGGCGCCTGATCTTAAGCATAATTATTGATTTTCCTTGAAGTTATTCATTTTTCCGACCAAGAATATTCCATGCCTTTTCGCCTTCCCTCCCTGCCAAAATGGTTGCCGATGGCCCTGAGTTGCCTCGGCCTCTTGCTCGCCTCGCCTAGCCCCGGGTTCGGCAGCGAAGGGGAGGGAGCCGCCGTCGGCCAGGAGGCCCTCCTTAAGTTCAGCAAACGCCTTAGCCCCGCCGAGGTCCAAGGCCTCTTGCAGGCCGAGGGCGCGATGGTCCTGCGCTACTTTCCCCTGACCCGCATCTATCACGTCGCGCTGCCCCCCGGCGCGGAGGTTCCGCGCAGGCTCAAGGCCCTCCGCGAAAGGTCGGGCGTCTTGATCGCCGTCCCAAACCAGCGCGTTTCCGCCCAGGCCCTGCCCGACGACCCCCAATTCGGCCTGCAATGGGCGCTGAAAAATACCGGCCAAGAAGGAGGGGCGGTCGGCAACGACATCGGCATCGAAAGCGTCTGGAACGAATTCCAAGACACGGGCAGCATCGTCGTCGCGGTGATCGACACCGGCGTCGACTTCGAGCACCCCGACCTGGCCGCCAACATGTGGGTCAATCCCGGAGAGATCCCGGGCAACCAGGTCGACGACGACAACAACGGCTACGTCGATGACGTGCACGGCTACGACTTCGTCAACGACGACGGCGAGCCGATGGACGACAACTCGCACGGCACCCACGTCGCGGGCATCCTGGGCGCGGTCGGCGACAACGCCGTCGGCGTGAGCGGCGTCGCCTGGCAGGCCAAGATCATGGCCCTGAAATTTTTGGACGAGGGCGCGACCGGCACCACCTCCGGCGCCATCCCGGCCATCGAGTACGCCCTCGCCCAGGGCGCCAAGATCCTGGTCAACAGCTGGGGGGACTCCAACTTCAACCCCGCGCTCTTCGAAGCGATCCTCGCCGCCGACGCCCAGGGCGCCCTGTTCTTCGCCGCGGCCGGAAACCAAGGCCGCGACACCGATGAGGAGCCCTTCTATCCCGCCGGCTACGATGCGCCCAACGTGGTCAGCCTCGCCTCGATCGACGCCGCCGACGGCCTTTCCTCCTTCTCCAACTTCGGGCGCCTCAGCGTCGACCTCGCCGCTCCGGGAGGCGAGATCCTCAGCACCAAACCCAACGGGACCTACGGTTATATTTCCGGCACCTCCATGGCCACGCCCTGCGCGGCCGGGGCCGCGGCCGTCCTGTGGAGCCGCTTCCCCGACTTAAGCCACCGCCAGGCCCGCAACCTCTTGCTGCAAGGCGCCGCGCCGCGGGCCTACCTCCAAAACAAGACCCTGATGGGCGGGACGCTCGACGTCTCCGGCGCGCTCGCGGTGGCGCGCGACGACGAAAACCAGGCGCCCATCGCCAACGCCGGTCCCGATCAAAGCCTCGAACTGGGCTCGCGGATCACGCTGCAAGGCGGCGCCACCGATCCCGACGGCGACCAACCCCTGATTTACGAGTGGGAGCTCGGCGTCCCGCCGGGCTCGCTCAGCCGCCTGGACTCTCCCTTCGTCCCCCAGCCCAGCTTTGTGCCTGATCGGGAGGGCGTCTACGTCGCCACGCTTCGCGTCGCCGACAGCCTCAGCGAGGCCGTCCCCGACTCGGCGACGATCACGATCGCGGGCGGCGCGCTGCCTCCGCCCGTCCCGGTGTTGAAGGCCAAGTATCGCTTCGAGGGGAATTTCCACGCGGTGCCCTCGGACGGCGGCGTGCCGGCCGGCGCCGTCGTCACGGTGGACGCCTTGGACAGCCAATCGCTCTTTCCGGAAAACTTCCTCTATGAATGGGCCTTCATGGAAAAGCCCTCGGGCAGCGCGGCGCAGCTCTCGTCGACTTCCAACGCGGTCGTGCAATTCACCGCCGACTCGGCCGGCGTCTATACCCTCCGTCTCCGCCTCGAGGACGGCTACAACGAAAATCACGCCGAGATCTCCCTCAGCGCCCGGGCCGCCGAGGACCCCGCGCCTCAGCCTCCCGCCCCGGCGCCGCAGGATCCCGCCTCCCCGCCCGCGGCCGGCGGCTGCTCCCTGCGGCCTTCCGCGCCTTGATTGCGGAGATTTATTAGAAACATTGTTTGACAATTCGCGGAAATATCCATTAAATACGAACCCTTAAAAGGTTCCACTCCACCCCCACATTCTTTCTTCATGAAGGAGCTCCTATGGCTTTTCATCTTTCCAGGCTGGTGACGGCGTCTTCCGTCGCGGCCTTGCTCTCCCTGCCTCTCGCGGCGGGGGCGGCGACGATCACCGTCACCGAGACCGCAGATTCATTTGACGATACGGGATGCTCGTTGCGCGAGGCGATCCAATCGGTCAACCAAGGCTTAAATTTCGCCGAATGCGCGGGAGTCGGCGCATATGACGACAATGACACCATTAACCTTACTGCGACACAGCCCTACGTGCTCAGCCTGGATGGCCCCAATGAAGACGATAACGCCACGGGCGACCTCGACGTGTTTACTTCGATCAATATCGTCGGTCTCGGCTCCGGCCAGACGACGATCACGGCCTCGGGTTTCACCGCCGGCCAAACCGACCGCGTTTTACACTTCTTCGAATTGCTCGGGGGGCTCAACCCGATCACCGTGAATTTACAAGGCTTGACCATCCGTGACGGCGACGCCACGCCCAGCGGAGACGGCGGCGGCATCCTGGCCAACGTCCCCGATCTTATCCTCAGCTTGACCGACGTTGTCGTCACCGAGAATCTCTCGGAGGAAGACGGCGGCGGCATCGCCTTTTATTCGGACAACGGGCAGCTGAACCTCACCAACAGCTCCGTCTCCAACAACACTGTCCCTGACGACGCGGCCGGCATCGATGTCGGCTCCGGTGCCGTGGCGGTCCTGATGGATTCCACGGTCGACGGAAACGACGGCACCGACGAGGGCGGGGGTATCCGCAACAACGGCGGCCTGCTGCTGATCAACTCGACCGTCAGCCGGAACACCGTCGTCTTCACCGAGGACGGCGACAGTGGATACGGCGGCGGCATTTTCAATACCGGCGAGATGGCTTTGGTCAACTCCACGATCAGCGGCAACCTCGCCCGGGTCAACGGCGGCGGCATATTTTCCGTCAACGGCAGGGCGCTCGGCGGTCTGGAAAACGTCCAGGCCCTCCTGTTCAACGTGACGATCGCCGACAATACCGCGGAAGTCGGCTTCGGCGGCGGCATTTGCAACAATTGCGAGGTTAATCCCCAAGGTCTCGGCCTGGAATTCCGCGTCGCCAACACCTTGATCGCCGAAAATACGGCGGGCATCGCCATGCCCGACTGCGGCGGGCAGGATCCCTTCGTCTCCGGCGGCTACAATCTCATCGGCGACGCCACTGACTGCAACGGTTTCACCGTCACCGGCGATCAGACCAATGTCGCGGCCGGCATCGGGGCCCTGCAAAACAACGGCGGTCCCACCGAGACCCACGCGCTGTTGACCGACAGCCTGGCCGTCGACCGGGGCAACGACGTCGAGGGTTGCCAAGGGCCGGTGGTCGCCGACCTGTTTACCGGCACCTTGACCCTGCAAACCCTGACCGAGGACCAACGCGGCTTCACCCGCCCGGTGGCGGTCCTCGATCCGGCGGTGGCGATTTGCGACATCGGCGCCTATGAACTGCAAGTCGAAGAGCCGACTCCGTCGCCGACGGCCACGCCCGTGCCGCCCCCGGGAGCGGTTCTGCTCGAGGGCAGCGGCATCAGCTGCGCCTTGGGCTTAGGCGGCTCCTCGGCCGGCGCCGCGAGCCTCTTCCTCTTCGGCGCGGTGGCCCTCGTGGGCGCCTGGCGCGGTTTCGGCCTGAGCCGGAAGTAATCGCGGAACAGTGAATTTTCCGCCCCCGTCGCGGCGCCGGACGCCGCGGCGGGGGTTTTTTATTTGCAAGTCTCGAGGGTCGGGATGTGCTTATATTCCGCTTTCTCGCCGCCGCTCGCCTGCCGCTGCAAGCCGAGGGGGCATCTTAGCGTTTGATTTTGCGCCCGCCCCGCACTAGAAAATAGCGGGTGTCCGCCGTGCTCTCCGTGTCCAATCTATCGAAGGTTTATGCCTCCGGATTTCAGGCCCTTAAGCGCGTCAACCTGGAGATCCGCCGCGGCGAGATCTTCGCCCTGCTGGGTCCCAACGGCGCCGGCAAGACGACCCTGATCGGCATTGTCTGCGGAGTCGTCACCGCCACCGAGGGCCGAGTCGTCGTGGACGGGCACGACAACGTGAGGGACTACCGCGCGGCCCGCGCCAAGATCGGGCTCGTCCCGCAAGAGCTCACCACCGACGCCTTCGAGAGCGTCTGGAACGCCGTCAGCTTCAGTCGCGGCCTCTTCGGCAAGCCGCCCAACCCGGCCCACATCGAAACTATCCTCAAGCAGCTCTCGCTTTGGGACAAGAAAGACAACAAGATCATGACGCTCTCCGGCGGCATGAAGCGGCGGCTGCTGATCGCCAAGGCCCTCTCTCACGAGCCGGAGATCCTTTTCTTGGACGAGCCGACGGCGGGGGTCGACGTCGAGCTGCGCCGCGACATGTGGGAGCTGGTGCGCTCGCTCCGCGACAAGGGCGTCACGATCATCCTGACCACGCACTACATCGAGGAGGCCGAGGAAATGGCCGATCGCATCGGCGTGATCAGCCGGGGCGAGATCATCCTGGTGGAAGACAAGCGGGAGATTATCCGCAAGCTGGGGCGCAAGCAGCTGACCCTTCATCTGCAGGGCAAGGTCGATCGCTTGCCCGAGAGCTTGGCCGGCTACCGGTTGGAGATCGCGCCCGGCGGCGCCGAACTGGTATACACCTACGACTCACAAAGCGAGTCGGGGGGGATCCCCGCCTTATTGCGCGATCTGCACGAGGCCGGGATCGAATTCAAGGACCTGAACACGGACCAAAGCTCGCTGGAGGAGATCTTCGTGAGTCTGGTGAGGGAGAAGCGATGAACTTTCACGCGATCCGCGCGATCTACAAGTTCGAGATGTCCCGCACGCGCCGGACCCTGCTGCAGAGCATCGTCTCGCCGGTGCTCTCGACCTCGCTGTATTTCGTGGTCTTCGGCTCGGCGATCGGATCGCGGATCACCGACATCGACGGCGTCACCTACGGGGCCTTCATCGTTCCCGGTCTCATCATGCTGTCGACCCTGACCACCAGCATCTCCAACGCCTCCTTCGCCATCTACTTCCCCAAGTTCACAGGGACGATCTACGAGTTGCTTTCGGCGCCGGTCTCCTACTTCGAGATCGTCGTCAGCTACGTGGGTGCCGCGGCGACCAAGTCGCTGATCCTGGGCCTGCTGATCCTGGGTACGGCCCATTTCTTCGTACCGCTCAAGATCGCGCACCCCGTCTGGATGCTGACCTTCCTCGTTTTGACCGCCGTGACCTTCTCCCTGTTCGGCTTCATGATCGGTATCTGGGCGGACGGCTTCGAGAAGCTTCAGATGGTTCCCTTGCTCATCGTCACCCCGCTGACCTTCCTGGGCGGAAGTTTCTATTCCATCCACATGCTGCCGCCATTTTGGCAGAAGGTCACGCTGTTCAATCCCGTCGTCTACCTGATCAGCGCCTTCCGTTGGAGCTTCTTCGAGAGGGCGGACGTGAATGTCGGGATAAGCCTGGCGATGACTTTCGGGTTTTTGCTGCTTTGCATGGCGGCGCTGCGCTGGATCTTCAAGACGGGCTACCGCTTGAAGGCCTGAGTCGCGCGGGCGGCGCCTTACTTCGAGCGTTGGACGCCGGCCTTCGGGCAGAGCGGATTCAGGGCGCATTGCGAGCAGAACGGGGTCGGCGCCTTGCAGACCGCGCGGCCGTGGCCGCTGAGTTGGTGGGAGAAGAGGGTCCAGCGCGGCTTCGGCGCGAGCTTCTTCAAATCCGCCTCGATCTTTTCCGGTTTCTTCTCCCGCGTCAGCCCCAGGCGGAAGGCGACGCGGATCACGTGCGTGTCGACGATGATCCCCGGAATCCCATAACTGTTGCCCAGGACCATGTTGGCGGTCTTGCGGCCCACGCCGGGCAGCTCGATCATTTCCTCCAGGGTCTTCGGGACCTTCCCGCCGAACTTTTCCAAGAGCATCCGGCAGCAGGCCTGGATGCTGCGCGCCTTGTTGCGGTAGAAGTTGATGCTGCGGATGTCATTCTGCAGCGCCGCCAACGGAACGCGCGCGTAGTCCTCGGCCTGGCGGTATTTGCGGAACAGCTCCGGCGTGACCTGGTTGACCCGGGCGTCGGTGCATTGCGCGGCCAGGATGGCGGCGATCAGGGCCTGCAGCGGCGTCTTGAAATCGAGGGCACTCGTCGCCTTGGGATAGAGGCGCTGCAGCCGGGCGAGGATTGCTCCGGAAGGTTTCGCCATTTCAGGCCTTTCCGATCTCGCGCAGCCGCCGCTTGAGGTAGCGGCGCTCGACCCGATTGGTTGTGAGCTCGAGCGCGCGGCCGTAGGCGGAGGCCGCCGCCTCGGCTCGGTTCAAGCGGCGCAGGAGGTCCGCGCGGGCCGCGTGAAAGAGATAGTAGTCCTCCAGCCGGCCGGAGGCCCCCGCCGCTTCCACTTCGGCCAAGCCCTTCTCATAGCCCTCGCTCATGGCCAGCGCCGCCGCGCGGTTCAAGGCGACAACGGGCGAGGGATGGATCTGCAGCAGGCGGTTGTAGAGCCCGACGATGCCGGCCCAATCGGTCTCGGCGGCGGTCTTGGCCCGGGCGTGCGCCGCGGCGATGGCGGCCTGCAGCTGGTAGGCGCCGGCGCAGTCGAGGCGCCGGGCGCGCGCCAGGAGATCATTTCCCTCGGCGATCTCGGCCGCGTTCCACCGTGAGCGATCTTGTTCTTCCAAGATCACGAGGTCCCCTTGGCCGTCGGTGCGGGTCAGGCGGCGGGAATCCTGCAGGAGCATGAGGGCGAGCAGTCCGAGGTTCTCGGGTTCCTCGGGCAGCAGCTCGCAGAGGACGCGGGCCAGGCGTATCGCCTCGGCGCAGAGCTCCGCGCGGACCAGGTCGTCCCCATCCGTGGCCGTGTAACCCTCATTGAAAATGAGGTAGAGCGCCGTCTGTACGGCCTCGAGGCGCTCGGGCAATACCTCGAGCTTCGGCACTTCGTAGGGGATGCGGGCTTGGCGAATCTTGTTCTTGGCGCGGACCAGCCGCTGCGCCATGGTCGCCTCGGGGACGAGGAAGGCTCGGGCGATCTCGGCGGTGCTGAGGCCGCCCAAGGTGCGGAGGGTGAGGGCCACCTGGGCCTCGCGGTTGAGCGCCGGGTGGCAGCAGGTGAAGATGAGCCGAAGGCGTTCGTCTGGATAGTCCATGGCCTCGCTCGAGGGCGGGGATGGGGGCGGCTCCGCGGCGCCTTGCGCCCGCTCCGCCTGCTGCCGAAGCTCGGGCTCCTTTTCGCTGCGCGTCTTGGCGCGGCGCAAGGCGTCGAGGAGCTTGCGGTGCGCCACGGTCGTCAGCCAGGCGCCCGGGTTGCGCGGCGGGCCTTGCCGCTGCCAATCGGGCAGCGCGGCGGCGAAGGCTTCTTGCAGCGACTCTTCCGCCAAATCGAAGGAGCCGGAGATTCGGATCAGGCTGGCGATGATGCGGCCGTACTCTTCCCGAAAGACCCACTCGAGGGTTTCCTTGGCTTGCCTCGTCACGAGGCCGAAAATGCCACACCGAGGCGCCGCCTAGCAAGCCTCGGTGTGGAAACTCGGGCTAGGTCCTTCCCGCCGACACGGCGCCCTTGGGCGCGCGGTGGCCCGTCTTGGCATCGACGGCGTCATCGTCGCCGTAGCGGTCATGATGCCGCACCCAGGCCATGGGGAAGGCCAGGCCCTCCTCGTCGCGGCCTTTGGGGACGAGGTCGAGGAAGTTGTAGGTGCCCAGTAAGGATTCAAGTCCGCGCGCGTAGCTGGAGTAGGTGTGAAAAACCTCGCCCCTCGAGTCTTTATAGAACACGCTGATGCCGGGGCTCTCCTCGACCGGGAACCTCGTCCTTTGGTAGTTGTAATAGACTTTCCCCTTCGCGATCTCCTCCGGGGCGAAGGAGACGTGGAAATCGAAGTTAAATGCGTCGCCGAAGGACGAGTACCAAGGAAATTTCCATCCCATCCTTTTTTG
>JADYZQ010000100.1 GCA_020853015.1 Deltaproteobacteria bacterium | reverse complement strand
TCGCGCAGGGATTTGCTGAGGCGCTGCGCGAGGGACTCGAGCACGGGATAGCGCTCGGGGTGGACGCCGGTGTTGTCCAAGGGATTCTCGGACTCGGGGACGCGCAGGAAGCCCGCGGCCTGCTCGAAGGCCTTTTGCGAAAAACGCGGGACCTCGAGCAACTCTTGCCTGGACTTGAAGAGCCCCTTGATCCCCCGATATTCCACCACCGCCCGAGCCAGGCCGGGGCCGATCCCCGCCACGTGCGCCAAGAGGTGCATCGAAGCGGTGTTCAGGTTGACGCCGACCTGGTTGACGCAGGATTCGACGACGTGCTCGAGACTCTTCTTCAGGCGGTTCTGCGAGACGTCGTGCTGGTACTGGCCGACGCCGATGCTCTTGGGATCGATCTTGACCAGCTCGGCCAAGGGGTCCTGCAGGCGACGCGCGATCGAGATGGCGCCGCGCACCGTGACGTCGAGCTCGGGAAACTCCTCGCGCGCGACCTCGCTGGCGCTGTAGACGCTGGCCCCCGCCTCGCTGACCATGACGACGGGGATGTCGCTCACGCCGTTTTCTTTCATCGTCTTGCGGAGGAAGATCTCGATCTCGCGGCCGCCGGTGCCGTTGCCCACCGCCACGGCGCGGATCATGCCGGTGCCGAAGAGCTCGAGCAGCGTCTTCTTGGCGTTTTCTTTGGCCTCGTCCGTGTTGTGGTGGATGACCGTGTGGGAAAGGAATTTCCCGGAATCGTCGACGACGGCCAGCTTGCAGCCGGTCCGGATGCCGGGATCCACGCCCAGGACGGCCTTGGGTCCGAAGGGCGCGGAGAGCAGCAGCTTGCGCACGTTGTCGGCGAAGACCTTGATGGCGATCTCGTCGGCCACGGCCTTCAGGGCCTTGTGGACCTCGCTGTCGATGCTGGGCTGGACATGGGCCTTCAGGGCCAGGCGCGCCGCCTTGCGCAGGACCTCGGCGCCGGGCGAATCCGGCACCGTGAGCGCCGCCGCCTCGAAGGCCTGCAGCAGTCCGGCCTCAAAGCCGCTGTCGCCGCCGTCGGGCTCGGGCTTCCCGCCGATGCTGAGCGAGAGCTCCTCCTCGATCCAACCCCGGCGCATCGCCAGGTAACGGTGGGAGTTCTCGGGCTTGAGCAGCGAGGCCACGGACTCGCTGTAGTCGAAGTAATTCTCGTACTTGCTGTGCGGCTTGGGCTTGGGGCCCTTCTTGGTGATCAGCCCGCCCTTTTCGAAGGCGGTGGTCCGCACCAGCTGGCGCAGTTCGGCGATCTCGGAGAGGCGCTCGATCAGGATGTCCTGCGCCCCCTCGATCGCGGCCGCGGCGTCGGGAAAACCCTTTTCCTCGTTGCGGAAGGTGAAGGCCCAGATCTCTAGGGTCTGTCCCGGCTGGGGCTGCTCGGTGCCGTGGCCGCAATTCCAGATCCAGTCGGCCAGGGGCTCGAGACCGGCCTCCTTGGCGAGGGTGGCCTTGGTCTTGCGCTTCTGCTTGTAGGGTAAATAGATGTCCTCGAGGCGCTCGAGCTCGAAGGTCGAAAGCACCTGCTCGCGCAGCTCGGGGGTGAGCTTTTGCTGCTTTTCGACCTGCTCGAGGATGAGCTGCTGCTTGGCCAGGATCTCCTTCCACTTCTCGTCGGCGTCGATCACATCTTGGATGGCGACCTCGTCGAGGTTGCCGGTCTGCTCTTTCCGGTAGCGGGCGATGAAGGGCACCGTGCCGCCCTCGGCGACGAGCCGCAGCACCGCCTCGGCGGAGCGAAGGGGGATCTTGGGATGGGAAGCGGAAAACCAGGTCTCGAAATTCATAGGGGACGCAAGATTAGCAGGCTTGGCATGGGCCCTGCAATGTTCCTTTTCTCATGAAAACCGACCCCCCACATTGGAATCAACGGCAGGGACTCGCAGGGGAAGCCTTAGCGAAAGAGTTCCTCCGGAAGCAAGGTTTTAAAATCCTGGCCGAGCGCTACCGCAACCCCTGCGGAGAGATCGACCTGGTGGCCCTCCGCGAGGACGTCGTGCTCTTCGTGGAGGTCAAGGCCCGCAACGGGCCCGACTTCGGCGACCCCCTCGAGGCGGTTACTCCCGACAAGGTCCGCCGCCTGCTGCGGACGGCCTGCGGCTTCCTGATGGATTTTCCCGATTTTCAAAACGGCCATTTTTGGGAACTGGCCGCCGTCGCCGTCCGGAATTACGACGGTGCGACCGAAATCGAGATGGTCAGGATCCTTCCCTAGGCTCCTGCAGGTCGTAGAGCTTGATCTTGGCGAAGAGGGTCGACTTGGCCACCCCCAGGGCCTCGGCGGCCTTGGCCTTGTTCCAGGCGGCGGCCGTCAGGGCCTTCAGGACCAGTCGCCGTTCCATCTCTTCCAGGGTCTCCAGCGCGACGCCGCGCCCGCCGCCGAATTCTTGGGGAAAGACGATGTCCTCGGCCTTGAGCGTCTCGCCCTTGGCCAGGATCACGGCGCGCAACAGGACGTTGCGCAGCTCGCGGATATTGCCGGGGTAGTCGTGCTGCTTGAGCTTGTCGAAGGCCTCGGCGCCGAGCCGCTTGGGCGACGCGGTCGAGAACTCTCGCAGGAACTGCTCGCAGAGCAGCGGCAGGTCTTCCCGGCGGTCGCGCAGGGGCGGCAGGTACATCGGCATTACGAAAAGGCGGAAGAAGAGGTCCTCGCGGAAGCGCCCCTCCCGCACCGCGGCGGCGAGGTCGCGGTGGGTCGCCGCGACGATGCGGACGTCGGCGTTCAATTCTTCGTCGCCCCCGACGCGGCGGTAGCGGCGATTTTCCAGTACCCGCAAGAGCTTGGGCTGCAGCTCCAAGGGCAGCTCGCCGATCTCGTCCAAGAACAAAGTGCCGCCCTTCGCCTGGCCGAAGGCGCCGTCGTGCTGGCGCAGGGCGCCGGTGAAGGCGCCTTTCTCGTGGCCGAAGAGCTCGCTCTCGATCAGCTCCGGCGAAATCGCGCCGCAGTTGATCGCCACCAGGGGCCCCCGCGCGCGGGGCGAGAGGCCGTGGATGGCGCGGGCGACCAATTCCTTGCCGGTCCCGGATTCGCCCAGGATCAAGACCCCGGCCTCGGTGGGCGCCACCCTTTCGAGCAGGCCGTAGAGCTCGCGCATCTCGACGGAGGCGCCGACCATGCCGCAGAAACGTTCGATGGCCTTGGGGGCGGCGGACTCCAGCTTTTCCTCGCCGACGAGCCGCAGCTCGCATTGGCCCAACTTGAGGACCTGCCCCTCCTCCAGCTCCGCCTCCCTCACCTTGACGCCGTTGACGTAGGTGCCGTTGGTGGAACCCAGGTCGAAGACCCGGACCGCTCCGTCGCGGCAGGTCAACTTGAGGTGACGGGAGGAGACGAAGGAATCTTGCAGGACCAGGTCGTTCTTGTCGGAGGCGCCGACGCTCAGGCTCTCCGCGCGGAGCGGCAGCGTCCGCGGGGCCTTGGAGGGCTCGAGGACCTGCAGGCACAGCTCCCGCACCCATAGCCCCTTTGGCCCCTTGGCCACGGCCTGGGTGACGGCGGCGCCCGCGCCGGTGACGGCGGTCGCCTCCTCGGCGAGATCCTCCGCGGCGCCTTCGGAGAAGCGGGCGGTCCAGGGGCCGAGGCCGATTTCGTCGCCTTCTTTCAGGGATTGAGACTCGATCTCCTTGCCGTTCAGGGTTAATGGGGATTGGCCGAGCTTTTTAAGCAGGTAATGCCCCTCGATCTTGTAGAGGACGGCGTGCTCGCGGGAAATTTCGGCGTCGCCCAGCACGATGTCGCAGGCGGCGGAGCGGCCGATCTTGGTGGCGCTGGATTGGAGGACGATGCGGAAAAGGCTTTCGCTCCCGCGGCGAAACAGCAGTTGGGCCATAGGGACCTCCCTCGGTTCTTTTCCTTACCGGGGCCAGGAAATAGTGCGGGGCCTGCTGGGGGTCAAGGGGGATTATCCGGCTGTTGAAATACCACCGGTGGCTGGGCCAAACCGCCGAAGGCGGATTGGCGGGCCCCAAAAATCCGAGGGATTTTTGGGCGGTATATGGAGCCGGATTCATTCCGGCGGGAATACGACCAGTATTTCAACAGCCTCTTATGCCTTGCTTTGGGGGACTTCTTTCCCTAAGGAATCTCCATGAAGAAGCCCTGGCGCCAACCGGAGACCCTGGGGGATATCCTCAAGGACTCCCTGCCCAAATGGGACTTCGGCCCCACCTTGCTGCGTTACGAGGTCGTCGAGAAGTGGCCGGAGCTAGTGGGGCCGCAGATCGCGGAGAAATCCCGGGCCACGGGCCTACAGGGCGACATGCTCCTGATCGAGGTGGACCACCCCGCCTGGGTTCAAGAATTGAACCTGCTCAAGCCCAGGCTTTTGCAGAAAATCGCCCGGCAATTTCCCCGGGCCGCGGTAAAAAACATTCGTTTTACCCTCAAGTAATAATCAGTATTTACAATATCTTATATTCTAGTTTCTCAACAAAATTCTAAGCGGACATCGGTCCGAAGCGCACCCCCGGGGACCCTCATGCCGATAATCTAGCGGGGAGCGCACGGGAAGGTATGGGATATGTTTCCACGTGTGCTGGGATATCTGGCGGGTCGCGCCGCCGCTCTGGCCGTTAACGTCTATCAACGCCTCACCGGACAAGACTCCGATTCCGGCCAATCCAAATCCATCGATCGCCAAATCGACCGCTATGTGGCCCCCGCGCTCATCTTTGCGGGCACGGCGGCCCTGCCCCTGCCCTTCCGCGTCCCGGCGGCCCTGGGACTGAGCCTGTCCACCGCCTTGCGGCTGGGTCGGGAGCTGTTGGGCGAACGGGAGGGCCAGGCGACTGGTTTCCGCGGGCGCGAAAGCCTGGACTGCTACTTTCGGGCGGCATCGGAAAGCGACCCCCTACTGTTGTCACCCGTCGGGACCCTGCCTTTTGACCGCTGCCTGAGACCCTAAAAGGAGCGCCCGCCGCGGGTGTGCGGGGAGGTGTTCCCCTCCGGCTTTTCCGAAACTCGCGGTCTATCAGAGGACGTTATGCCGAGCCTTCCAAGCGGATCGCTCAGACAGTCGGAAAGGCCTCCGCGGAACACCTCCCCGCACACCCGCGCCGGTCGGTTTATTGGATTTTTTACTCGAATGTTTCCGAATCGGAAATGAAGACTCCGCCTAGATCGCGTAGCTGTCGCTCTCGATCGCGTGCTGAGCGATCTGAAGGCGCAGGTTGAGCGTGTCGATCGGCTTCACGTCGAGGATGCGGCCGATGGCCTTGTCGTACTTCTCGTAGGCCGCGTCGTCGCCCTTCGCCACGTTGGCGCAGAACTGCCGCGCCATATTGGCGAGCTCCATGCACTTCTCGGTGACGTAGATCTTGGTGATCGCGATGGGAATGCGCGACTTCTCCTCGCCCTGCTGCTTGATGAGCTGGAGCGAACGGAGCAGCGCGGATTCCATGGCGTAGATCTCGATGATGAAGTCGGCCATCGCGACCATGAAGCTCTGGCGGTCCTTGATCTCGGCCATGTACTTCTGCACCGCCACGCCGCTGACGTAGACGGCCAGCTTCTTGGCCTGGTTGACCAGGTTGATCCGGTTCACCAGGGTGCGCTGGTCGGTCTCTTTCGGGAAGCCTTCTTTCAATTGCACCAGGATGCGCTGGATCTCGCCCATCAGGTCGATCTCGCCCTTCATCGCCCGCTTCAGGAGGGTGCCGGGGATGATCATGCGGTTGATCTCGTTGGTGCCTTCGTAGATGCGGTTGATGCGGGAGTTGCGGTAGAAGGCCTCGACCGGGTATTCCTGGATGTAGCCGTAGCCGCCGTGCATCTGCACGCCCTCGTCGGCCACGAAGTCGAGCGCCTCGGAGCCGTAGACCTTGCAGATCGAGGCCTCGATCGCGTACTCCTCGACCATTTTGAGCGATTTCTTATCGTAGTCGGGATCGGCCTTGTCGAGGGTGTGGATCGCGTCGTCCAGCGTGCCCGCGTAGCGGTACATCATGCTCTCGGTGACGTAGGTCTTGATCACGCAGTCGGCGATCTTATTCTGGATGATCTCGAAGGTGGAGAGCGGCTGGCCGAACTGCTTGCGTTCTTTCACGTAGCGGATGGTGTGCTCCATGACACGCTTGCAGCCGCCGACCGTCGCGGCGCCGAGCTTCCAGCGGCCCACGTTGAGGACGTTGAAGGCGATCTTGTGGCCCTTGCCGATCTCGCCCAGGACGTTCTCGACCGGGACCTTGGCGTCCTGCAGGATGATGGGCACGGTGGAGGAGCCGTGGATGCCCATCTTCACTTCCTCTTTGCCGGCGCTCACGCCCTCGAAGCCCTTCTCGACGATGAAACCGGTGAAGTGCTCGCCGTCGATCTTGGCGAAGACGGTGATCACGTCGGCCCAGGCGCCGTTGGTGATGAACATCTTCTCGCCGTTCAGGATGTAGTGCTTGCCGTCGGGAGAGAGCACCGCCTTGGTCTTGGCCGCCAGGGCGTCGGAGCCGGAGCCTGCCTCGGTGAGCGCGTAGGCGCCGATGTACTCGCCGCTGGCCAGCTTGGGCAGGTACTTTTCTTTCTGCTCGGGGGTGCCGAAGTAGAGGATGGGCAGCGTGCCGATGCCGGTGTGGCACATGTAAGAGACGGTCCAGGAACCCTGCTTGGTGGCGTTCTCGCTCATGACCGTGCAGGCGACCTTGCCCAAGCCCAGGCCGCCGTAGGCCTCGGGGATTTCCGCCATCAACAGGCCGATCTCGCCCGCCTTGCGCAGCAGGCCGTCGGAGACGCCGGGCTCTTTGTGCTCGATCTTCTCGTTGCAGGGCCAGACTTCCTTCTCGACGAAGTCCTTGACGGTTTGGCCCATCTGCTTC
>JADYZQ010000099.1 GCA_020853015.1 Deltaproteobacteria bacterium | reverse complement strand
GACGACGGCGATCATCAAGGCGGCGGAAAGACCGAGATGAAAAAAGCGTTGAGAAAAAGGGAACTTCACCGCTTAACGAATACCTAAATTTTCTCGGGAAACAAAACTAAATGTTTTGAAGTTTGATCGGATCTTGAGGGTTTTTCCGCAGCTGTAGGGGCCGTTCGCGAACGGCCCCTACGGATACGGCGAGAAGTCCTGAACCCGCTAGAAAGACGTACCCAGCGACAAGATCAAGGTCCCGTTGGTGATCGAGGCGTTGGTGATAGGGTCTTTCAGGCCCTGGATGAACTGGCGCCCCGACACGATGATGCCGTAGCCGAGCCGCGCGGTGATCGGGAGGCCGTAGCCGATGACGAAGTCCCCGCGCACCTCGGCGCCCACGCCGAGCAGGAAGTTGTCGAAGTCGATGTCCCCGTTGAAGACCGAGCCGTAGTCGGCGAAGAACACCATGTACAGCTTGTTCAAGTGGATCGGCGTCGTGCCCAGGCCGCGCTGCGGGTAGATGAGCGGCAGGCGGTATTCGCCGCTCATCAGCAGCGCGCGTTCGCCGGCGAAGGTGATCTGGGGCAGGCCGCGCAGGGTGAAGAGGCGGGGCGTGACCGCCGCCAGGGTGCCTTCGCCCAAGGCGCTGCCGAGACGGAAGGTGCCCTGCAGGAGCCGGTCGCCGAAGGCGATGCCGCCCGCGAGGCGGAAGGCCAGGACGTGGCCGTCCAGCGGCAGGGGGACGTACTCGCGCAGGTCGCCTTGGATGATCAGCTGCTCGTTGTTGGGCGAGGAGCCCAGGGCCTGATCGGTGCCTTCGACGTTGATCTGCAGGCGCGGACCTCCCTCCAGGCTGATGCTGGCCGGGTAGTAGGCGGCGCGGTTCCAGGTGTAGCGCATCCCGAAGCCGGAGAAATTCCCCAAGGTCGGCGGCAGGATGGCCCCCGGCGGGATCGCGGATTCGGCGGAGCGGTTCTCGAAGAAATAATAGCCGGCGAGCAGGTGTTCCCCGGTGCCGATGCTGGTGCCCACGAAGGCGCGCCTCCGCTCTTCGAAAAAGCTTTGGTTGATACCGAAGACGTCGCCGTAGTCGACGACGAAGTCGTAGAAGCCCGCGAAGATAGTCGGCTTGAGGCGGTTGTAGGAATAGTTGAATTGGCCGCCCAAAAAGTTGGCGTCGGTGCGGTAGTTGATGCCGCCCGTCCAACGGTGCCAGCCCAGCGGGTCCGAGCTGCCGATGTCCGCGGTGATGGTCACGCTGTCGCCGAACAGGATGTTGGGCTGGATGAAACGCGGCACGAACAGCTTCTTGAAGGGGTTGTATTTCTTGGGCTGGAGGTTCTCCAGCTCGGCGGAGACCGATTCGGGCAGCTCCGGTCCTGGCGTCGCCGCCGGCGCCGCTGCGGTCGCGTCGGGCGCGGTTACGGCCGTCGAGGAGGCCTCGGGGGCGGCCGGTTTTGCCGCCCGCTCGCGCCGGGCGAGGGGATCGCCGATCGCGAGATCGCCCTGCGCGGGCGCGGCAATCGCGGCGGTCTCGACGGCGGCGGCCTTGGGCGCGCGGGCGCGGCGGCCCTTCTTTCCCTTCTTGGCCGGGGCCTTGGCCACCGCGATGGGCTGCGGCTGGTAATTCATGGCCTTCAGGTCGTAGCCGCGGCCGTAGTAATTTTGCACGACGAGCTTGCCGCCGGCGAATTGCGGCTGGAAGACGCCGGTCAGGACGTTCGTCACCTGCTCGCTCTGTCCGGAGGCGAGGTTGTAGCGCCAGACGTTGGTGATGCCGGTGCGGTCGCTGGTGAAGAAGATGTCGGCGCCGTCCTTGGCGAAGATCGGGTTCAGGTCGATCGCCGTGTCTTGGGTCGCCTGCTTTACGACCTTGCCGTCGAGGTCGTAAAGATAGATGTCGCGGTTACCGTTTATCCAGGCGCTGACCGCGATGGTCTTCCCGTCGGGCGAGAAGCGCGGGTTGCTGTACTGCACCCAGGGCTGGGAGGCGCCCAAGAGCTTAATTTTTTTCGTCTCGAAGTCGTAGAGGGCGAGGCGGGTGGTGTCGACCTTGTTTTGGACGAAGACCAGGCTCTTGCCGTCCGGCGAATAGTCGGGGTGAAAGGCGCGCTGGCCGGTGGTGAGCTGGCGGCTCTTCTTGGTCTGGAGGTCCAGCTCGAAGAGCTCGTAGTACTTGTAGTAGTGCTTGTAGGTGCCCATCGAGCTGTAGACGACCTTCTTCCCGTCCGGCGAGAAACTGTACTGGGCCCCGATGCGGCCCTTGGAGATCAGCTCGTCGCCGCTGCCGTCGACGCGGATGCGCCGGATCTCGGGCTTGTTGTGGACGTCGGTCTGGCTATAAATGATCGTTTGTCCGTCCGGGCTCAGCGTGGGGTTGCTCAGGCTGCCCTTGTAATGCCGGACCTCGCTCAGCGAGGTGACTCCCTTGGCCTCGACCCCCTGGCGCTGCTTGTCGTATTTTTCCTTGAGGCTCGCCTTCCACTCGTCGTGCAGCTTGAAGAAGTTCTTGCCGCCGAAGGTCTTGCGCGCCTTGTTGTTCAGCGAAAAGAGCCACATCGAGTTGCTGTAGCGCTTGGAGAACTCGACCACGGTGTCCTGGCCGTAGGTGTCGGCCAGGTAGGCCCAGAACTTGCCGCCGTAGATGTAAGCGGCGTTGGAAGAGGGCCAATCGAACTGCAGGCCCGCCATCTGGTCGAGGGCGAGGAACTGGTCGTTCATCAGGTCGGTGCGCAGCATCATGTCGGAGAAGCTGTTGTGGACGCGGCCCTTGCCGGTCAGGGACTCCTGCTGGGTCGCGATGCCTTCCCGCACCCAGCCCGGGGTGAGCCCGTTGGGCGTCACGATGCGGCCCAGGATCCAGCGGAAGGGCTTGACCAGGCCGCCGTACATGTCGAGGTGCAGGGTGTGGGTAAACTCGTGGAGGAAGAGGTCGTAGAGCCAATCCTCGTAGTAATTGAGGGTGGAGTCGCCCTGCGGGGCCGGGACGAAGAGCAGGATGTAATTGTAGGGCAGGGTGCTCGTGAAGGCGTTGCTGATGTCGGTGGTGTCGGTGAGGACGACCTCGGTCCGGCCCCAGGGCTTCCACTTAAATTTGGGGGACTGCTCGGCGTAGACCTTTTCGGCGATGACGGTCATGCGCCGGGCCACTTCTTCCTCCCCTTCATGGTAGTGGATATTGAAGTGGGGGGTGCTGAGCGTGTACCACTTCAGCTTGGGGTCGAAGTAACCCGCGTGGGCCCCGGCGAGGGGCGCCAACCATATAATGAAGGAGAAAAGGGCTAGGACCAGGCGGAAGGAGCTTGATTTTCGCACGAATTTAC
Organism: Deltaproteobacteria bacterium; assembly: GCA_020853015.1. GTDB lineage: Bacteria > UBA10199 > UBA10199 > DSSB01 > DSSB01 > DSSB01. Next base: position 909 of record JADYZQ010000099.1, on the reverse strand, counting down.
CCGTTTTTGAGGTTTTTTAGATGAGGCTCGAGGTATCTAAGATACGGATTTTACGGCCTTTCGCAAGGATTTTGTATTGACAGCCCCGGGGCGCCAAGATAATTCCCAGAGCCTGACAATCGAATCCTTGCCCCGCGGCGACGCGGGGCGCTTATCCAGAGTGGGGGAGGGACCCGGCCCTACGATCCCACAGCAACCCGTTAAGGCGGGTGCTTCTTCCGTCCCTTGAGGTAGGATCAAGGGAAGAGATAAGAGCGTTTTAGAACCTCTTCGGATACCGGAAGAGGTTTTTTTTTATGCAAACCATCCTGGAGACAATCGGCAACACCCCCCTGATCCAGCTGGGCGCCTCCGTGCCCGCGGGCCATGCCGAACTCTACGCCAAGCTCGAGGGTTTCAACCCCGGCGGCTCGATCAAGGACCGGATCTGCCTCAACATGATCGAATCCGCCGAGCGCAGCGGCCGCCTTAAGCCCGGCGCGGTGGTGATCGAGCCCACCAGCGGCAACACCGGCATCGGACTCGCCCTGGTCTGCAGCGTCAAAAAATACCGCCTGATCTTGGTGATGCCCGAAAACTACAGCGTCGAGCGCCGCTACCTGATGCGCGAGATGGGGGCCGAGATCGTCCTGACCAAGGCCGAGGACGAGATGCCCGGCGCCATCGCCAAGGTCGAAGAGCTCTCGCGCGCCAACCCCGGCTGCTTCCTGCCGCGGCAGTTCAGCAACCCGGACAACCCCGAGGCCCACCGCAAGACCACGGCCCCGGAGATCCTGCGCGATATCCCCGCCGAGCGCATCGACGCCTTCGTCGTCGGCGTCGGCACCGGCGGCACCCTGACCGGCGTCGGGTCGGTGCTGAAGGCCAAGAATCCGAGCTGCCTCGTCGTCGCCGTCGAGCCCGAACAGG
>JADYZQ010000098.1 GCA_020853015.1 Deltaproteobacteria bacterium | reverse complement strand
CTTCGTATTTTGCGCCGAGGTAGTGAGCGCCTTGCAGCAGCTTTACCCCCGAGAAGCTCCTTCCGAATGAGCCAGTAGACCCGCTTCTTCATCAAAAACTCGACGTGGCCGACGTCCTGGATCTCGACGTTCTTGACCCCCCCGTTCGGCGTTTTCAGCACCGCGCTGGGATAGGGGCAGACCGTGTCGCCCTTCGAGAAGATCGAGACGATCTTCACCCCCTCGGGCCAGGGCGTGCGGTTGAGGCGGCGGATGAAGGGCGACATCGGCGTCATCTGCCGGATGCTCTCGGTGAGGAAGGCCAGCGGCGTCAGCAGCCCGAGCATGGCCCATGGGTTGCCGTTGTGCGGGGTGCCCATCGTGATGAGCGTCTTCACCCGGCGATGTCCGTGGAAGTCCTTCAGGTAGCAGCGCCCGATCAGACCGCCCTTGCTGTGGCCGATGACCACCAGCTTCTCCCGGATGTCGTGGCGCTTGTAGAGTCCCTCGACCTTCTTGGCGACCAGCTGGGCGAGTTCGGGGATGGGCTTGGTATTGAAGGTGTCGAAGATGCCGCCCAGGTTGAGGCTGAAGACGCTGAAACCGTCGCGGCGCAGCCGCCGCTCCAGCACCTGGAAGACGCGACGGGTGCCGCCGTAGCCCTGCAGCAGCAGGACGGGGCGCTTGATCGCGCTGAAGTCGGTGAGGCGCTCGATCTTGTTGCCCTCGAAGGCGAGGCGGAAGTACTGCACCGTGCTGCCGGTCTGGCGGCGTACTTTGCGGATGTAGCGTTGTAGCGTCTTAATATCCATTTTGCTCTTCGTTAATCCCGGCTCCAGTTCACCCGCGCCATCTTTTCGCCGCGGGACCAGCGGTAGTCGACTTCCCCGCTGAAGGCGCGGTGCAGGCTTTTGCCGATGCGCTGGGCAAGCTTCTCGTGCGTGGTGGTGACCTCGATCTCGCGGCCGCGGCTGGAGATCGCGATGATGCGCTCCAGCGGGTTCATGCCCATCGCCCGCTGTTCCTCGTTCTTTACCAGGTTGAGGATCTCCTCGCGGTGTCCTTTGAGGAACTCGCCGCTGAGCCGGACAGTGCCGGAGGCAAAGCGGTCCTGGATCTTCTGGCAAGCGGGGCAGACGACCTCATGCCGCTTGCCGTCGGCCTTGAGCGCCTTGAGCTTGGGCTCGTCGAAAAACCAATGCTTGTTGTGGAAGATGGCGTGGCACTTTTTACAATAAGAATGGTCCTTCGGCTGGGCCTTGTTCCAGTAGGCGTCGTGGTGGTCTTGACCGTTGCGTTCCTGGACCCGGATCCGACCTTTTCCCTTCATAACGACCTCGATTCTTATTGATTTTAAAGAACAATTTCATAATGGAATGGATCTTGTAAAGCCCTGCCACTCTTACAATTTTAGACGACGGACGCGGTGAGTCAAGGTAGACTTGCAGGCCATGAAGAAATCTTATCGCCAACTCGATCACACGGGGGATCTGGGCGTGGAGGTCTGGGGCGGTTCCTGGGAGGATCTCTTCGAAAAGGCCTCGCTGGCCCTGGTCGAGCTTTTGGCCGATCCCGATCGCATCCTGCAAGAGGGCCGGGCGGCCTGGAGGCTCGAGGGGGAGACTCGCGAGGCCCTCTTGGTTCGGCACCTCGAGGAGATCCTCTACCGGATGGATGCCCAGGGGATGGTCTTTTCCAAGTTCCGCATCGCCTTTCCCGAGCCGGGGGTCCTGGCCTGCGAGGCCTGGGGCGAGCCCCTCGATCGGCGGCGGCACCATTTCAAGACCGAGCTGAAGGCCGTGACCTATCACGGTCTCAAGCTTTGGGAGGAGGGCGGGCGCTGTCTCGCCCGGGTTATCTTCGACGTATGAGCGACTACGAACGCATCACCGACTACGAGTACCGCCTGCCGCGCCGCGGGGCGATGCGCTGCGACGGCATCGTCTTCGCCTCCGCCGCGATGATGCGGGGCATGGCGGGCGACCCCTGCCTCGAGCAGGTGCGCAACGTGGCGACGCTCCCGGGCATCGTCGGAAATTCCTTCGCGATGCCCGACATCCACTGGGGTTACGGCTTTCCCATCGGCGGCGTCGCCGCCTTCGACGCGGAGGAGGGCGTGGTCTCGCCGGGCGGCGTCGGCTACGACATCAATTGCGGCGTGCGGCTGCTCAAGACCAGCATCCCGCGCGAGGCGATCGCAGGGCGGGTGCGGGAGGCGACGCAGGCCCTCTTCGCCGCGATTCCTACCGGCGTGGGCTCGCACCACGAGGGCCACGGTTTTCAAAAGCGGGAGTACGGCGAGATCCTCGCCCAAGGCGCGCGCTGGGCGGTGGGGCGAGGCTTCGGCGCCGCCGAGGACCTCGACTACATCGAGGAGGGCGGGAGGCTTCCCCAGGCCGATCCCGCCCTGGTCAGCGAGCGCGCCAAAGAGCGGGGTCAGGGACAGCTGGGCACCTTGGGCTCCGGGAATCACTTCGTCGAGCTGGGTTTCGTCGATGAGGTCTACGACGCGGGGACCGCCGAGGCCTTGGGCCTCGAACGGGATCATTTGACCGTCATCGTCCACACCGGCTCGCGGGGCCTGGGCCATCAAGTCTGCAGCGACCACCTCGAGACGATGCTGCGCGCCGCGAAGAAGTACGGCATCCAGCTTCCGGACCCGCAGCTCTGCTGCGCGCCGATCCGCTCGGAGGAAGGGCAAGCCTATCTGGGCGCGATGGCCGCGGCGGCCAACTTCGCCTTCGCCAACCGCCAGCTGGTGACCCACTACGTGCGTCAGGCCCTGGAGGGCGTCTTGCGCCGGTCCTGGGAAGAGCTGGGCATCCGCGTCGTTTACGACGTCTGCCACAACATCGCCAAATTCGAGGAGCACCTCGTGGGAGGCGTCTCCCGCCGCGTTCTGGTCCACCGCAAGGGCGCGACGCGGGCCTTTCCGCCGCGTCACCCGCTGGTGCCCGCGGCCTACCGGGAGGTCGGCCAGCCGGTCCTCATCCCCGGCGACATGGGGCGTTATTCCTACGTCCTGGTCGGCACGCCGAAGGCCCTCGAGCTTACCTTCGGGTCCACCTGCCACGGCGCCGGCCGCCTGATGAGCCGAAACCAGGCCAAGAAGAGCATCCGCGGCCGCAACGTCGAGCGGGAGCTGCAGGAGCAGGGCGTCACGGTTCTGGGCGCCTCCCGAGCCACTATCTATGAGGAAGTTCCCTGGGCCTATAAAGACGTCGCCGACGTCGTCGCCGCGGTGGAGGGGGCGGGGCTGAGCCGAAAAATCGCTCGCCTGAAACCTTTGGGCGTGATCAAGGGTTAGTGTATTAAAAAGCATACACTATGTTTGAATTAGCCATCGTCTTTGTCTGCCTGCTGCTCAACGCGATACTCTCCGCGTCCGAAATAGCCTTCGTCTCGATCAACAAGAAGGTGCTGCGTCAGCTCAGCAAGACCTTTCCGGGAAAGACCCAGCGCCTGCTGCGACTTCGCGAGCAGCCCGAGCGCACCCTCTCGGTGATCCAACTGGGCATCACGCTGGTCGGCTTGGTCGCGGGCGCGGTGGGCGGGGCGGGTGTCGAAGAGAGCTTGAGTCCCTGGCTGCGGGAACGCTTCGGCCTGGGCTCGACCGCGGCCGAGCTGGTCAGCATCACCCTGCTGGTGCTGCCATTGACCGCCTTGACCGTGATCTTCGGCGAGCTGGTGCCGAAGGCCTTGGCCATGCAGCGCCCCTTCGAGATCGCGGCCTTCGCCTCGCGAGGTCTCGCCCTCTTGGACCGGGTCTTCCACCCGGTGATCTCCTTCTTCGAGTGGGCTACCAAGTCCGTGGTTGGAGCCTTGGGCATCCTGCTGGGAAAGCGCCGCGAGGCCAGGGTCGAACCCGCGCACGCCGCCAGCGAGGAGCAGATCGCCCGTCACCACGAGCAGTACATTCTTAATTTGGTCAACATCGAGGCAAAAAGCATTCAAGACATTTACACCCCCTGGGAGGAAGTGATCTCGGTCGACCGTCCCGATCCGATCGAGACCGTCCTCGATGTGGCCGTGGAATCGGGCCATACGCGGCTGCCGGTCACCTTGGGGCGGCGCGTGATCGGGCTGATCAACACCAAGGAGTTGATGGCCTTCGCCTCCCAAGGCGCCGCGGATTGGGTCCTGTTGCTTCGGCCCGTGCTGCGGGTACAGGCTCAGGACTCCCTGATCCGGGTCCTGAAGATGATGCAGGAGAAGCGCAGCCACCTGGCGGTTCTGGTGGACGCCGAGGGGCTGCCCCGGGGCATTGTCACCCTTGAAGACATCCTGGAAGAGGTAGTGGGGGACATCTACGACGAAGACGACGACCGGTCCGTGGAGCGGCTACTGGCCCAGAAAGGCTCCTTGCGCCGTCGGGGCCCCGGAAAACCTCCTTGGGATTAATCCGCAACCCTTTCCCTTTTCGCCCGATATTTAGAAAAACTTAAACGTTCCGAAAGCGCGAGCCTGTGGATAAAACGCTATTCCTTTCAAGGGCTTCTTAACACTTGACGGATGGCCGGTCCTCTGTTACTCGCTGAATTAATGACCTGGTAAGGCCCCTCAGCACCTCCGAGGCGGCCGCCAAAAGACAAACAAGATTCAAAAGGACAATTGAATCCAACCATAACCCCTTAGCTGTGCCGAAGCTTATCCGGAGATCCCTACCTAAGCAGTCCTCGGGAACCGAGGGAGGAGTAGAGGCGGCAGCAACCACCGGGAGTCGAGAATGCCTCAATCCTAGGCATCGGGGTCCCGAGAAATGGTGAGGTCAGAATGCTGAAGTTTCTCTCCTCCGCGGTCGCCGCCTTGGTCCTGACGGCAAGCACGGCCGCCTTCGCCAACATCCCCAGCTACGAGCAAGACGGCGGCATGGTCGATTTCGACATGGACTCCGCCCCCAGTTTCTTCCTGGAAGACGCCAACGACATGCTGCCCGATCTCGAGGCCAAAATCCCCGAGATGATGCCTTGCGCCGGGGTCATCACCAGCGACTTCGGCTGGCGTCGTGTCTCGCGGCGCCGCGGCCGCATGCACTTGGGAGTCGACATCGCCGCGCCCTACGGTTCTCCCGTTCTGGCCCCCGCCGACGGCCGCGTCGCCTTCGTGGGCCGCAAGGGCGGCTACGGGCTCACCGTCATCCTCGATCACGGCGGCAACCTGACCACGCTCTTCGCGCACAACTCCGAGATCTTCGTCTCCGAGGGCGACAGCGTCCGCAAGGGCCAAGAGATCTCCAAGATCGGCATGACCGGCCACAGCACCGGACCCCACGTGCACTACGAGGTGAGGATCGACGGCAATCCCGTCAATCCCAGCAAGTTTCTCTAAAGCGTAGAGCCATAGGCATTAAAAAAGCCCTCCGCATGGAGGGCTTTTTTTTAATGCATTCGAAGGCTCGGGAGGGCGAGGGCTATTCCTCGGAACCTTCCGCCTCTTCGTCTTCGAGGTCGTCGTCTTCCTCGATCAGGACGGTGTCGTAGTTGCCTTCCTCATCGGGGAGCGACTTGAGGTATTTTTCGTAGTCGGCGGGCTTGAGCACGCCGCGCGATTGGAATGCGTCGAGGGTGCGGAGGTCGAAGAGCTTTTCGTCGTTTTTCTTGGCGGCCATAAGGTTTCCTAAATTAAGGGATAAGTGGGGGCTTGTTTAAACCGCCCCCTCTGCCTTTGTCAAGAAAGCCTCCGCCGATGCATTTTCAGGGTGAAAAATGAGCGAGTCTGTCTCACAATAAGCGACGGGAGATCATGTTTTGACGGCTTTGTGGGAAAAAATCCTCGCTCCTTGGAAACAACGGCGGCAGGCGACCCTTTGGTACCATCCGCGCTACGACGCGCCGACCCTCGTGCGCCTGGCCCAGGCCCTCGGGATGATCGCCCTGCGGGGCAAGCGGGTCTTGGCCCAGCTGGCCGACGACGGCCTGGTCAGGCCGGGCGATCTCAAGCCCTTTCCCCTCATTCCTATCGCCGACCTCGAACTCTTTCACAGCGCGGCCTACTTGGAGCGCGTGGGACGCAAATCCACGCTGTCCCGCATCTTCGGCATCCCCGAGCACGAGGTGAAGGTCGACGAAATCCTCGGCGCGGTGCGTTGGGCGGTGAGCGGCACCGTCGCGGCGACACGCTCGGTCCTGTCCGGGGAGGCCCCGCTGGCGGTCAACCTGGGCGGCGGTTTTCACCACGCCGAGCCGAACATGGGCTCGGGTTTCTGCGTCTTCAACGACGTCGGCGTGGCTATCGCCAAGGCGCGGGAGGAGGGCTTCGACAAGAACGTCGTCATCGTCGACCTGGATTTTCACCAGGGCAACGGGAACATCGTCGGTTTCCTCGAGGACCCGACCGTCTTTAATTACTCCCTGCACGGCGCCATCTGGACGCACGCCGAGGGATCGGGAAATTTCAACCTTAACTTCGAACGGCGCATCGGGGACGAGGAATATTTGGATATTTTGGGGAAATCCCTGCCCGCCTTCCTCGACAAGGCCCGGCCCGGCTTGGTTTATTTCATCGCCGGCCACGACGTTCTGGACACCGATCCCCTGGGGCATTTCGGCTTGACGCTGGACGGCGTGGAGCGGCGGGACCGCCGAATCATGGAACTCATGGCGGAGCGCAAGCTCCCTCTGGTCGTGACGCTGGGCGGAGGCTACTCCGCGGCGGCCTGCCAGGCCGCCCTGCAATTGACGGCCGCCGCGCTTGGGCAGCGCCGCGAGCTGCGCTGCGCGGAGGGGATCGAAAACTCCCATCAGCTGCGCAAGGTCTTGGCCGGCATCGATCCCTGGGACCCGGAATTCAGGCCGCAAGAGGGCTTTCTGCTGAACGACGCCGACCTGTGGGGAGATCTGGATCCGGCCTCCGCGTCCGCTGGGCTCTTGAAGGACTCCTCCGCCTACGAGGTGGAGCGCGAGATGGAGACGAGCGGCGTCCTCGAAAAATTTCGCGACATGGGCTTCGAGGACCTGAGGGTCTCGGTGGACCCGCGCGGCGAGAAGATCCTCATCGAAGCGCGCCCCGCGGGACAGCGCACTTCGCCCTTGCAGACGATGTCCGAGATCGCCTGGCGTGGCGATACCACCTCGATCATTCCGGAATGAATTTACGGCGCGGCCCTCCGCAGCCTCAGCTCGCCAGCTTGCCCGCGCGCCGGCGGGGCGCCGCCTTGCGCAGCCGTTTGGGCTCGCGCGCGATGTGCAGGCCCTCTTTCAAAAGGCGGTATTTTTCCTGCAGCACGTTTTCCTCGTAGTCGGGGGAATTGAAATAGGCCTTGAGCCGGTCGCTGACCGCGTGGATCTGGTCGCCGGGCACCCAGGAGATCACTTCGCCGTCCCGCAGCTGGAGGCGCTTCTTCTCGACGCAGAAACTGGCGGCCGCGAGCTCCTTCTTCTTCAGGATCTCGCGCAGGGCGCGGAAGCGGCCCTCCACCTTGGGGTCCAGGAAATGGAAGAGGGCGGAGGCGCCCAATCCGATATGGTAATGCGAGGGGTGCAGGGCCAGGCCGTCCATGCCGAGACGCAGGGCCATCTGGACGAAGACCTCCTGGACCTCCATGCCCAGCCCCAAGCCCGGATGCTCCTGGCCGGGGAGGATCTTTTTCTTGTCGGAAAAACTGCCCATGGGGTGTTGCAAGAGCAGCCATTCGATGGAGATCAGGTCGAGCTTCCCGCCGCCGGAAATCTCCTTGGGCTTGGGCAGGGCCAGCTTGCGCAGCACGACCTCGCCCAAGAGGTAGGTCTTGGGGACGGGATCGGCCTCCCATCGCCCCTCGACGCGGATGATCTGGTGCATGGGCTCCGCGGCGTTGACGCTGATCTTCAAGTCGCAATAGCCGAGCTTCCGGATCTTGGGCAGGATGCCGTAGCGCTCGAGGGCCAATTCGATGCCGTAGGCCGAATAGAAATCCAAGATCTTGCGCTGCGAGCCCAAGGGGTTGGAATCGAAGAGGTCCTCGGCGCTGAAGCTGAATTCGTTGCCGACCGCCGCCTCTTTCTGAAGTTCCAGGGCGTTGAGGCTTTTGGAAATATGCCCGAAGCTCTTGTGAAAATTAGTGTCTTCCTTGAGATCCACCTTTTCGGTCGCACCCAGGGTGTAGCTCAGTAGGTTGGCGCTGCATTGGCAGGCCTTCATGCTGAAGCCGCCCGCCAGGGTCACCACCAGGGGCACGTGGTTTTCCCGCGCCCAATCGACCACGAGACGGTCCCGCTCGAACACGCCGGGCACCGTCATCTCGAAGCCACCCAGCGGGTCGTCGCTCAGCACGTCGTGGCCGGCGACGTAGAACATCAACCTGGGCTGGAAGGTCTTGAGCACCTTGGGGAAGGTCTCGCGCAATTTTTTGAGGTATTCCCGGTCGGTGGTCTCCTCCGGCAGCGTGATCTCGGTCTTTTTCTTGCGGACCTGCGACCACTGGGGCCCGTTGATGGAGTACACCAGCACGCTGGGGTCCTTGGCGAAGGCGGCGGTGTTGCCGTTGCCGAAATGGAAGTCCAGGTCGACGATGGCGACGGGCTCTTGATAGCCCTGCTTGCGCAGCTTCGCGATCGCCACCGCGATGTCGTTGTAGGCGCAGAAGCCCGAGCCCTTGTCCGGCTCGGCGTGGTGGAAGCCGCCTCCCAGGTTGATCGCGACCTTTTTGCCGCCCTGCAGGACGGATTTGATGGCCATGATGGTGCCGCCGACCCCGCGGCGCTGGAAGCCGACCAACTCGTCGATGTCGACGTACTGGGGCTTGAGCCCGAAGATCCTGCCGAGAGTTTGGGGCGACTCGAGCGACTCGAGGTAATCGCGGGAATGAAACAAGCCCAGCACGGAAAGCCCCACCCAGGGAGAGGGGTGGATGTCGGTCATGTCGATGAGTTTTTCGTGGAGCAGGTGCGACAGGAGCTTCTTGCCCCGGTCGTGCACCACCCCGTGCACCTTGTTGTGCTTCATGATGGTGGGGCATTCGTAGCTTGGATGGTACCAGAAGCTGACGTCCCGCTTGCGCCGGACGGCGGAAAGAAAACGGTCGATGAGCTGCTTCATCCCTGAACCCCTCCTGGAGATCCCCTCATCCCTGTCTTCGATTCCAGGTCGTAAGGGAAATTCTACGCGGTCAGGGGAAGGATATCAAGGTTTCTCGATTTCCATCAGGAGGCTGCCGTTACGGAAGATCCGGACGTCGCCGGTCGACTCGCTGATCACGATGGCGACGGCGTTGGTGAGGGAGGTGATCCCGGCGGCGGCGAGGTGCCTGCTGCCCAGGCCGCGCTCGATCTCGGCGGAGTCGGCGGTGGCGCCCAGGTAGCGGCCGGCGGTGATGACCGTGCCGTCCGAGGCGATGACGAAGGCCCCGTCCAGGGCCGCGAATTCGCGGATGGTCTCTTTGAGGGCCGGGCTGAGGATGTTGCGCTCGTCCTCCTCGTAGCCCTTGAAAGGATTGATGATCATCTGCTTGCTGAGCTGCATCACCCGCTCGTCGTCGCCCAGGACGAAGATGGTGCCCACCGGCTTGCCTTCCCGGCCCTTGATGGCCAGTTCGATCGCCATGTTGAGCACCGCCTCGAAGACCTCGGGCTGGACCGACTCGGCGATGTCGACGATGTTTTTTGTGGTGATGACCTCGCTCTCCTTGCCGATTTCGAAGACGGTCAAGGTGTCGAGGGTCATGAGCTGGGAGGTGCCGCTGAGGAAGACCACCTTGTCGGCGTCCTCGACCAGGCGGGTCGAGATGGCGTAGGCCATCGCCAGCTTGATGAGTCCGATGCGCCCGAGTTTGATCTTGGGCAGGAGGATGTGCTTGGGGTACTTCTGCTGGAATTCTTCGTCCTTGGCCGCGTACTTCTTGGTGACGACGATCAGGTCGCAGTCCTTCGGCAGCTCGAGGGCCAGCTCGTCCTCGCCCAGGGCGTCGAGGTAGACGAAGAAGGCGTCGGCGCGGATGCTTTTGGCCACGCTCGAGGCGTTTTTCAGCATGCTTTTGTTCAGCTGCTTCATCGAGGCTTCCGGGTTGGGGGTTTTGCGGCGCTGGGCCATCGTGGCGTCAAGCTACCAAGTTCGCGGCGGGGCTGGCAAATGGAATCCCTCGGCCTAAGGATAAAATCCCCGGGTCAGCATCGCCTGCGAGACCTTCCGGATCCCGGTCATCAGGGCCGCGAGTCGCATGCCGACCTTGTGCTCGACGGCGAAGGCATGGACGGCCTGGAAGGCCGTGCTCATGATCTCGAAGAGCTTCTTGTTGATCTCCTTTTCGTTCCAGAAATAATTCTGCAGGTCCTGGACCCACTCGAAATACGAGACCACGACACCCCCGGCGTTGGCCAGTACGTCGGGGATGACGAAGATGTCGCCCCGCTCTTCGATGATGCGGTCGGCCTCGAGGGTGGTGGGCCCGTTGGCCCCTTCCGCCAGTACCTTGCACTTGAGACGCTTGGCGATCTGGGGGGTGATCGTGCCCTCGGTCGCCGCGGGGATAAGGATCTCGGCGTCGAGGCAGGCGAGCTCCTCGTTGCTGACGGTCTCGGCTTCCGGGAAGCCCTCCAGGCGGCGGTGCTGGTTCACCCAATCCGTCAGGGCGCGGTAAGAGAGTCCCCTGGGGTTGTAGACCCCCGAATGGACGTCGCTGACCGCGACGACTTTCGCGCCGATCTTCTCCAGTTTCTTGACGGCGGCGCTGCCCACGTTGCCGAAGCCCTGCACCGCGACCCGGGCATGCTCGTCGAGCTTGAAGCCCTTAAGCTTGGCCGCCTCCATCAGGCAGTAGACGACGCCGCGACCGGTGGCCTCCTTGCGGCCCAGCGAACCGCCGATGATCACGGGCTTGCCGGTCACGATCTCGGGAATGGCATAGCCCTTGAGCTGGCTGTAGGTGTCCATGATCCAGGCCATGACCTGTTCGTTGGTTCCCATGTCGGGGGCGGGGATGTCGACGTCGGGTCCGATGAAGTTGACGATCTCGGAGGTGTAGCGCCGCGTCATGCGCTGGAGTTCGCCGCGGGAGAGGAGTCCGGGGTCGATCTGGATGCCTCCCTTGGCGCCGCCCAGCGGGAGGTTGACCAGGGCGCACTTCCAGGTCATCAGCATGGCCAGGGCCGCGACCTCGCCCAGATTGACGAGGGGGTGGTAGCGCACGCCGCCTTTATAGGGACCCAGGACATCGTTGTGCTGGACGCGGTAGCCGGGGACGACGCGGATCGAGCCGTCGTCGTTGCGGAAGGGGACGCTGACGATCAGGGCCTTGTCGGGGACCCGGAGGCGGTAGAAGAGGTTCTCATCGAGGCAGAGCTTCTTGGCGGCGGTCTCGAATTGGGCCTGGACCTGGATAAATAGCGGGCTGTCCCATTCGGCCGTTAATTTTTTCATATCCAACCCCCCGATATTTCTATTAGAAAGGGTAGCATAGCCCCGGGGCGATTCCGAACCAATATGTGGCGTTTCAAGATTCGGGCGTCCGAAGCGCGCCGCGGTGCGTAGAGTCGATATGACCAAGCCAAGGCTTTTTCTCCTTTCTTTCCTGTCCGTATTTTTCGCCGTCTTGCCCGGCCTTCGCGCCCAGGAAGACCGGCGCGACCCTTTTCGGGTCGAGTACCGGGACGCGGTGGTCCGCGTCCATCCCGGCGAGGCCTTCGGCTTCGACCTGAAGATCAAGATCCCCGACGCTTACTGGCTCTACGACGAGAAGACCTCGCTGCTCTTCGAAAAGACGGAAGACCTCGCCGTCCTGAAGAGTGAGCGGCCGGCGCCGACGGATCACTTCGACCCCTTTTTGAAGAAAAATCTGCCGGTCTTTTTCAAGGAGCTCGATCTCAAGGTCTTTTTTATGGTGCCGAAGGAGGCCTCGCCCGGCCGCCGTACCCTCGAGGCCGCGCTGCGCTACCAGGGCTGCTCCGAGGATTTCTGCTATCGCCCCGTCCGCAAGACCGTCCTGTTGCCGGTCGAGGTCGTCGCGCCCGGCGCGGCCTTGCAGCCCGCGAAGGCCCCGCCCGCGGCACCGGCGCTGACGGCGAAGGCCCCGGCGGAGCCCGCTTCCGGCTTTTTTGAGCTGATCCACGAGTCCAACCCCGAGCGCCTCCTGGACCAGGGCAAGATCACCCTGCTGGGCCTGGCGCTCTTCGGCGGCATCCTCACCAGCTTCACGCCCTGCGTCCTGCCGATCGTGCCGCTCACCCTGGCCTTCATCGGGGTGAAACATCGGAGGCGCGGCAATTTCCTGCGCGCCGTCGCCCTGGTGCTGGGGATGGTGGCGATGTACTCGCTGTTGGGATTTTTGGCGGCCTCGCTAGGCCTGAAGCTGGGCTTTCTCTTCCAAAGCCGGTGGTTCCTCCTCTTTACGGCGCTGTTCTTCCTGATCTTCGCCTTGGGCCTCTTCGAGGTGATTCCCTTCCACCTGCCGCCGACCCTGCATAATCGCCTGGTGAGGATGGGCGGGGAGGGGCCCTGGGGCTCTTTCTTGGCGGGGCTCACCATCGGGCTGATCGCCTCGCCCTGCGTGGGTCCCCTGATCGGACCCTTGCTTTTGATCGCCGCGCGGGAGCAGGACCGGCTCTACGGCTTCATTTTGTTGCTGAATTACGGCCTGGGGATGGGGTTGATCTTCCTGGTCTTGGGGACGGCCTACGCCGGGCTGGCGGGAAAGCTGCGCGGCGGCCGGTGGACCCATTATCTCAAGCGGGGCCTGGCGGTCCTGATGCTGGCGCCGGCGCTTTATTACGGTTACGTCTTCGCCAAGCCGCTCTTCGCCAAGCCCCCGAACGGGCTTTGGACCCATCAGCTCGAAAAAGGGTTGAGCCTGGCTAAGGAGTCCCGTAAACCTGTGCTGGTCGATTTCTACGCCGACTGGTGTCCGCCCTGCCAGGAGCTCGACAAGTTCACTTTCTCGGCGCCGGAGGTGCGAAAGATGGCCGAGCGTTTCGTGATGGTGAAGGTCGACTGCACGACCGACGACGCGCAGTGCCGGCAGGCGACCGAGCGCTACGAGGTGGTGGGTTGGCCGACCGTCCTGTTCCTCGACCGCGAGGGGCGGCCCATCGGCGACGTCAAGCTGGTCGGCGGCTTCGCCGACAAGGACCGCATGCTCCAACTGATGCAGCAAGCCCTGGACAAAGCCAAGTGAAGATCAACGCCTCCGCCATCCTCGAAGACATCAAACTCCCCGATTACAAGGGGCGGCACGTCTTCACGGCGAAGCTGCGGCTTTGGATCTTCATCGTCTTCTGGGTCATCGGCTCGATCTACTTCAAGGGCATGTGGCGCAGCGCGCCTTGGATCCCGCTGGTCATCGCCATGGCCTTCCTGCTGACCGGCATCTGCTACCGCAACATCCTGCGCAACCGCGCCCTGATGGTCTCTTTCGTGCTCGAGCTGGCCGCCGACCTGGTCAGCATGACCTTGATCGTCTACATCACGGGCGGGACGCAGAGCAATTACTTCACCCTCTATCTCATGTACTGCGTGGCCGCCGGGATGTTCTACAACTACCAGGTCGCGATCGTCGCCGCGATCCTATCCATCTTTTTCTACGGCAGCCTGGTGCTCAGCATGGAGCTGGGCTGGCTTAAGCCCTTCGTCTACTCGGGCGAGCACGCCTCCTGGTTCGGCAACCAGACGGTGATCCGCTACGCGAATTTACTATTGCTGATCATGTTCCTGCCCATCGTCGTCTACGCGGTGAAGATCTCCAACTTTTTCTCCCGATTGAAGCAGCGCGCCCTCGAGGAGCGCAACAAGCAGCTGGTCGCCCTCAACCGCATCTCCTCGACGATCCGCCGCATGACTTCCCCGCTGGAGGTGATCGAGCAAGTCCTGGCCGGCGTCGTCGAGGGCCTGGGCTACGATGTCTGTCTACTCGTCATGCCCAACCGCGCGACCGGCCTCATCGAGTTTTTCATCCCCAACCAAAACCCCCTGGTCGACCAGATCGAGACGCACCTCGGCTTCAAGCTGGGCGACATGAAGCTTACGCCCGGCCACCCCAACAGCATCTTCACGGCGATCCGCCGCAACCGGTTGGTCTTCCGCCAAGAGCTCTCCGAGCTGGTCAAGGGCGTGGATCCGCATTGGTCCAAGGAATTGGCGGACCGTGTCCAGGCGGAGATGGGCTTCAAGAAGTTCGTCATCATGCCGCTGGTCGCCGAGCGCCGGGTGATCGGGGCCCTGATCGGGATTTCGCGCACCGAGTTCGTCGACGAGACGCGGATCGGCGTGCTGGAGAATTTTTCCAACCAGGCGGCGTTGGCGATCGAGAGCGCCCAGCTCTTCGAGGAGATCAAGAACAAGAACATCGAGCTGGAGCGCGCCAACAAGATCAAGAGCGAGTTTCTGGCGATCATGAGCCACGAGCTCCGCACCCCGCTGACCGCGATCATCGGTTTTTCCGAGCTGCTGATGGAAGAGGTGATGGGCGAGCTCAACGCCGAGCAGAAGGACAGCCTGCGCGAGGTCATCAACAACGGAGAGCACCTGCTGCACCTGATCAACAGCATCCTCGATTTGGCCAAGGTCGAGGCCGGCAAGATGGAGCTCAATCTCGAGGACTTCAGCCTCGAGGACTTAGTGCAGGAGGTGGGCAGTTCGGTTTCGCCCCTGCTCAAGAAGAAGCGGCAGCACTTCGAGCTGAAGGTCGGTAAAAATCTGCCGGCCTGCCGCGCCGACGCCCGGAAGATCCGTCAGATCCTGCTCAACCTGCTCTCCAACGCGATCAAGTTCACCCCCGAGGAGGGAAGCATCGTCCTCGAGGCCGGGCACCTGCGCGAGCTGCCCGCCGAGTTGTCGGCCCGCGGCGCGTCGCCGGCGCCTTGTCCGGAGGGCTATTTCTCGATCCTGGTGCGCGACACCGGGATCGGCATCGATCCCAAGGACTTGAAGACCGTCTTCAACGTCTTCGAGCAGGTCGACAGCTCCTTCACCCGGCGCTACCAAGGAACGGGCCTGGGACTCGCCCTGACCAAGCAGTTCGTCGAGATGCACCAGGGCCTGATCTGGGCCGAGAGCGCGGCGGGGCAAGGTTCCACCTTCCACCTGATCTTGCCCGTCAAGGCCGAGCCGGCGGCGCCGCGCGCCGACCACCAGACCCCCGAGTCGATCATGCTGGGGGCGAAGCAGCTGGTGGCGGGAGGCTCCGGCAGAGATTCTTGATTTTTCGAAACTTCCCTTGTCGCGAGGCGATAAGGCGCTAAATTCCACCTTCGGCACTCCACGCAAAACGAGGTTTCTCCCATGGGTCACGCCACGCCCTACGAACGCGTCCACCTGCCGATCCCCGTCCTCCGCCGTCCGGAGGGCCCCGAGGTCCTGGATCCCTATCCGCCGGCCTCGCAACCGCAGAGCCCGATTCCGCAAGAAATCTTGGATCGGATCCGTAAGGACCCTTGGGCCCTGCAGGCGATCGACCCCGAGCTGCGCGAGCGCCCCGAGGTCCTGCGCGCCGCCGTCGATTCGGGACATCCCCAGGCCTTGGAAGCGATCAGCGTTTACGTCCCGCCCGAAGTCCTCCGCCGCCCGGAGATCTACGATTGGTTGCGGGAGTACCGACGGCAAATCCTGCCGGCGCGCGTCTTTTTCTTCCAAGGGACGGTCGGCCTAGCCTTCGCCACAGAGGGCGCGGGATGGGCCTTGGGCGGCGAAATCGGCGGAGGCGGCCCGCGCGTCGCCGCCAAGCTGTTCTACGATCGGCTGAGCGACGCAGACGGCGAGATCCGGCAGCAGCTGGGTCTTGAGGCTTCGGCGCTGCTTTATCCCGCCAAACGTATCTCGATGCACGAGCGCCAAACCGTCCTCGCCTTGGGGTTGCCCGTGGCCACGAGCTACGTGTCCGGGGGGAGCGAGGGCGGGATCGGATTGAGTCTCGCCTACTATCTGGCCCGCGGGGAAAGATTGGTGTCGCCGCTTTTCGGCATGCAGGCGCGGCTCTTGATGCCTTTTTCCGATCCCTTGGGCTCGCCGAGCGCGGCCTTCGAGCTGCAGGTCCCGGTCTGGTCGACGCTCGAGGGCGTCGAGCGGCTGGGCCGGCGCCTGCGGCGGCCCTGAAGGCTTGCAAGTCTAGGGCTAGGCCGTTAAAAAAGAAGGCATGAGCAAGGCCTTCACCAAGGAACCCGACGACGAAGATCGCGACGACGAGGAAGTCCCCGAAAATTCCGTCCCCCGCGGTGAGAAGAACTACATGACGCCGGCCGGCGCGGCGCGCCTTCAGGCCGAGCTGCACGAGCTCCTGCACAAGCAGCGCCCCGAGATCACCGCCGTCGTGGCCTGGGCGGCCGGAAACGGCGACCGTTCCGAGAACGCCGACTACATCTACGGCAAGCGCCGCCTGCGCGAGATCGACCGCCGCATCCGCTTCCTCACCAAGCGCCTCGAGGCCGCCGAGGTCGTCGATCCCCTCCAGGTGAAGTCCGAGCAGGTCTTCTTCGGGGCCACCGTCACGGTCGAGGACGAGGAGGGCGGGCGCAAGACCTACGCGATCGTCGGCATCGACGAGGCGGATCCCTCCCGCGGCAAGATCAGCTGGATCTCGCCGCTGACGCGGGCCCTGCTCAAGGCGAGGGTGGGCGACTTGGTGCAGTTCCGTAGCCCGAAAGGGATTCGCGAACTCGAGGTCGTCGAGATCCTCTATCGGGAAATTCCCTGAAAATAACGGTTTCTTCGCCGGCCCCCGATTCCGCTTCCGTCCGGTCGCGGCCTTGGGCTATGGATGCCGCCGGAAAAGGAGCGCGGCATCGCATGCGCATGATCGGAACCCTCCCTCAGAAAAGCCAAGCCAGGAAGTTCAGCGACTTCTTGCTGGTGAACGGCATCCCCAACCAGGTCGAGGAAGAGGCCGACGGCTATCAGCTTTGGGTGCGCGACGACCGCCACCTCGCTGCCGCCGAACGGTATTTTTCGGAATTCCAAAGCAACCCCGAGGCCGAGACCTACCGCGGGCAGGGGGCCTCCGCCGGCGCGATCCGCGCCCGCCAGGAGCGCCTCGCGAAGAAATCGCCGGTCATCGACGTTCGCACCCATTGGCACCGGCTTGACACCAGCATCGGCCCCGTGACCGGCGCTCTCATTCTGCTCAGCGTCGGCATCACCCTCTTGGCCATGGCCGACCGTTCCAACGAGCTCTTGGATTATTTCTTCATCACCCGCTACGACGTGGTCGGCCCTTACCTCCAGTGGAGCGGCGGACTGCCCGAGATCCGGCACGGGCAGGCCTGGCGGCTGGTCACCCCCATCTTCATTCACAGCGGGGTGCTGCACATCCTTTTCAACATGCTCTGGCTCAAGGATCTGGGCTCCGAGCTGGAGCGCCGCCAGGGCTCCCTTTATTTCTCCGTCCTGGTCTTGGTCGTCGCGATTCTCTCCAACTTGGGTCAGTACCTGCTCGCGGGTCCCAATTTCGGCGGCATGTCGGGCGTGGTCTACGGCCTGCTCGGCTACTGCTGGATCCGCGGGCGCTTCAATCCGTCTTCGGGCCTTTCGCTCAATCAAGGCGTCGTCACGATGATGATTATTTGGTTTGTGCTCTGCTGGACAGGCCTGATCGGAAACGTCGCCAACTGGGCCCATACCTTCGGCCTGGTCGCGGGGATGGTCTGGGGCTTCGCGGCCGCGAAGCTGCGGCGCTGACGGGCCGAGGAAACGAGCCGGTCGCGAAATTACCCGCGATGTCGCCGAAGGAATTCCGCGAGGGCGGCGCCGATTTGCTCGGCCTTGGCTTGTTGCTTGGGGTCTTTCAGGCCGCCCTCGGCGTCGAAGGCCTCATGGGCCCGGGGGATGCCGAGTTGAGTCGGCAATACGTGGACCCCGATGTTGTGCAGGATCGAACGCAGCGTCGCCAGGCCGCGCAGGCCGGCCAAGGCGCCCGGCGAGGCGCTAAGCAGGGCGGCGGCCTTGTCGGTAAAGCAGGCCAAGGGGGCCTCGCCCGGTTCGGCGCGCGAGGCCCAGTCGATCGCATTTTTCAAGACGCCCGAAATCGAGCTGTTGTACTCCGGCGCGGCGATCAGGAACCCCTCGTGGCCCTTCATCAAGGCCTTCAGTTTTTTGGCGTTCTCGGGCAGGCCGCTTTCGGCCTCGAGGTCCCCGTCGTAGAGGGGGAGGGGGAGTTCCTTCAAGTCCAAGACCGTCACCTTGGCGCCGGCGGTCCGGGCGCCCGCGACGGCGACCCCCAGCAGTTTTTTGTTGAAAGAGTCCCGGCGGATGCTGCCGGCGAAGGCGAGGATGCGAAGAGTGTAGGCCATGCCGGGAGGCTATCCTCCTTCGGCGCGGAAATAAATTCCTTTTTACCGGGGGCGTTTTCCGCTAGAGCGGCGGCGATGCAGATCGTGATGGAGATCGCCGCCTTGGTTTTTCCGGTCTTCGCCTCCTACGCCCTGCGCAGCCACGGCGTGACCCAAAAACTCGCCGAACTGCTCTCCCGGGAGGTCGAGGGTCTAAGCGCTTCCCAGCTCCAACGCCTGATCGCGCCGCGGGCGCAGTGGGTGACGATCCTGACCGCCTCGGTGCTGGGGGCGACGGTCCTGGGCTTGGCCTTTCACCTCTTGCCTTGGTATGGGGCCTTGGCCTTGTTTGCCGGGTCCTGTCTGTTGGTGCTCTTGATGAATTTTTTCACGCCCTCCGAGAAGACGCGGCATTACCTCCTGGTCATTCTGAAAAATTTCGACCGGAGGATCGCGCGTTGCGAGGCGGAGGGCGATGAGGAGCAGGCGGCGGCTTTGCGCGACCTGGGGGAGCGCCTCAAGTCGGTATCCGCCCGAAAGCAATTGTTCGAAGACAAGGGCCCCACATATTGATCGGAGGAATCATGTCGGAAACCGTCCCGCAAAAACTGCAAAACGTCTCGGTCGACCTGAAGGCCAACGTCTATTTCGACGGCAAGGTGGTCAGTCACAGCGTCTACGACGCCGCCGGAGCCAAGAAGACGATTGGGCTCATTTACCCAGGTTCCTACCAGTTCAGCACCGGAGCGCCCGAGCGCATGGCGATCGTGGCCGGCACTTGCAAGGTCAAGGTCGCGGGCGAGGAGGAGTGGAAGACCTACGCGGCGGGGATGGAGTTCCGCGTGCCGGGAAATTCCGCCTTCGAAATCTCGGTGCTGCGCGGGAT
>JADYZQ010000097.1 GCA_020853015.1 Deltaproteobacteria bacterium | reverse complement strand
TTCCCCTTGACCCCCCGCGTCAGACGCGGGAGATTAAAATCCCCCATATGTCGAATCAAAAACTCATCCGCACGCTTCGCTGCAAAAACCGCAAATTTATCGGAGTCTTATCCAAGCTGATCTCGACCATCTCCCAGATGGGCGGCGACATCGGCAACATCTCGACGGTCAGCTTCGGCGAGCTGCACAACATCCGCGACATCACGATCATCGTCAACGACGAGGACCATCTTAGCGCCATCGTCAGCGCCGTGCGCAAGATCCCGGAGGTCGAGCTCGAATCGGTCATCGACGAGGTCCTCGAGCTGCACCAGGGCGGGAAGCTCCTGATCCGCCCCAAGCTGCCCATCCAGTCCATCGAGGACCTGCGCAAGGTCTACACGCCCGGCGTCGCCAGCGTCTGCAAGCTGCTCAAAGAAGACCCCAGCCAAATCGAGGTCTACACCACCATCGGCAAGACCGTCGGCCTTTGCACCAACGGCAGCCGCGTGCTGGGCCTGGGCAACCTCGGCGCCGCCGCTTCGATGCCGGTCATGGAGGGCAAGGCCGCCCTCTTCCAGCAATTCTCCGGCCTGCACATGATGCCGGTCCTGATCGACACCCTCGATGTCCAGCGCTTCGTCGACACGGTCGAGACGATCTCCCCCACCTTCGCCGCGATCCAGCTCGAGGACATCCGCACGCCGGACTGCTACGAAATCGAGGACCAGCTCATCCGCCGCCTGAAGATTCCGGTCATGCACGACGACCAACACGGCACCGCGACGGTGGCGCTGGCCGCTCTGATCAACGCCTGCCGAGTGGGCGGCATCGAGCTGAAAAACGCCAGCGTCGGCCAGATCGGGCTGGGCGCAGCGGGCTCGGCGATCGCCAACCTGATCATGAAGTACACCGGAAACCCCGTCTACGGCACCGACGTCAATCCCGAGGCCAAGAAGCGCTTCGAGGGCCTGGGCGGCATCGTCACCGAATTGAAAGACTTGCTGAAAAAATGCCAGGTCGTCGTCGCCACGACCGGCCTCCCCGGCCTCATCAAGGCCGAGGACGTGCAGAAGGGCCAGGTCATCCTGGCGCTCAGCAATCCCTTTCCCGAAATCACCATCACCGAGGCGCTGGCGGCCGGCGCCGCCTTCGCCAGCGACGGCAGCCGCGTCAACAACCTGCTCGGCTTCCCCGGCATCTTCCGCGGCGCGATCGAGGCCAAGGCCTTGCGCTTCACCCCCGAGATCTTCATCGCCGCGGCCCTGGCCATCGTCGGCCAGACCCCCGAGCAAGAGCTCATCCCCGACCCGCTAGATCCCTTGGTCCACGGGGCGGTCACGAAGGCCGTGGCGAAGGCTGCGGTGCAGGCGCGGGTGACGCGCGATTTCCTCAAATAGGGGCCTTCGCGGGTCCCGCCCGCGTCCATCCGTAAATCCGTGTCGAAATTCCCTTGACCCCCCCGGGCCGAAAATCTATGAGCCCTAAGCCCCTTTAGCGGGCGCCGGATCCCCGAAATCTTTAACGTTTACAGTGATTTTATGCCCACCAACCGCGAAATGTCCGAGCTTTTGAAAAAGAAAAACGACGAGGCCGAGCTGGGCGGCGGCGCCGACCGCATCGCCGCGCAGCACAAGGCCGGCAAGCTGACCGCCCGCGAGCGCATCGACTTCCTCCTCGACCCCGGCAGCTTCGTCGAGCTCGACCGCTTCGTCACCCACCGCTGCTCCGACTTCGGCATGGAAGACAAGAAGATCCTGGGCGACGGCGTGATCACCGGCCACGGCACCATCGACGGCCGCACCGTCTTCCTCTTCGCGCAAGACTTCACCAGCTTCGGCGGCTCGCTGGGCGAGGCCTTCGCCCGCAAGGTCTGCAAGATCATGGACCTCGCCATGAAGACCGGGGCGCCGGTGATCGGCCTCAACGACAGCGGCGGCGCGCGCATCCAAGAGGGTGTCCAGTCGCTCGCCGGTTACGCCGACATCTTCCTGCGCAACGTGCTGGCCAGCGGCGTCATCCCGCAGATCTCGGTCATCATGGGCCCCTGCGCCGGCGGCGCGGTCTACTCGCCGGCATTGACCGATTTCATCCTGATGGTCGAAAACACCGCGCACATGTTCATCACTGGGCCCGAGGTCATCAAGGCCGTCACCCACGAGGTGGTCAGCAAGGAAGAGCTGGGCGGCGCCGTCGCCCACAACAGCAAGTCAGGCGTCTCGCTGCTGCGCGCGCCCAACGACCAGGCCGCCTTGCAGCAGATCCGCGAGCTGCTCGCCTTCCTGCCGGCCAATAATTTGGAAGACCCTCCCCTGGTCCCCTCCAAGGACGACCCCAACCGCGTCGACGAGAAGCTCGACGCCCTGATCCCGGACAGCCCCAACAAGCCCTACGACATGAAGGTGCTGATCAAGAGCACCTTGGACGACGGCTATTTCTTCGAGGTCGGCCCCGATTTCGCCAAGAACATCCTGATCGGCTTCGGCCGCTACAACGGGCGGGTCGCCGGCATCGTCGCCAACCAGCCGCAGGTGCTGGCCGGCTGCCTCGACATCGACGCCAGCATCAAGGCCGCGCGCTTCGTGCGCTTCTGCGACGCCTTCAACATCCCCATCGTCACCTTCGTCGACGTGCCGGGCTTCCTGCCGGGCACCGACCAAGAGTTCGGCGGAATCATCCTGCACGGCGCCAAGCTGCTCTATGCCTTCTGCGAGGCCACGGTGCCCAAGGTCACGGTTATCACCCGCAAGGGCTACGGCGGCGCCTACGACGTCATGAGTTCCAAGCACATCCGCGGCGACGTCAACTTCGCCTACCCCTTTTCCGAGATCGCGGTGATGGGCTCGGACGGCGCGGTCAACATCATCTTCCGCAAGGAGATCGAAAAGGCCAAGGACCCCGAGGCGGAACGCAAGCGCCTCACCGAAGAATACCGGGCCACCTTTGCGACTCCCTACAAGGCGGCCGAACTGGGCTATATCGACGAGGTCATCGAGCCGCGCTTCACGCGGGTGAAGATCGTGAAGGCGCTGGAGATGCTGAAAAACAAGGTGGACAAAAATCCGCCGAAGAAACACGGAAATATTCCCCTGTAGTGGCGGCCCTCTCATGGTGACTCAACGCAAAATCAAAAAAATCCTGATCGCCAACCGCGGCGAGATCGCCGTGCGCGTGATCCGAGCCTGCCGCGACATGGGCATCGCGACGGTGGCGGTGTTCAGCGACCCCGACCGGGCCGCGCTGCACGTGCGGCGCGCCGACGAGGCCGTCCATCTGGGTCCCGCCTCGCCCAAAGAGAGCTACCTCAACGTCGACAAGCTGCTCGCGGCGGCCAAGGCCACCGGCGCCGACGCCATCCACCCGGGCTACGGCTTCCTCTCCGAAAACGCCGACTTCGCCCGCGCCGTCACCCAGGCCGGCCTGATCTTCATCGGCCCCGACCCCGAGGTCATCGTCAAGATGGGCTCGAAGATCGGCGCGCGGCAGATCGCCGAGGCGGCGGGGGTCCCGGTCGTTCCGGGCATCAAGCACGCCCTGAAGAACGCCGACGAGGCCCTCGAGGTGGCGAAGAAGATCGGCTTTCCCGTCCTGCTCAAGGCCGCGGCGGGCGGCGGCGGCAAGGGCATGCGCGCCGTTCGCGAAGAGAAAGAGCTGAAATCCGCCTTCCAGATGGCGCAGAACGAGGCCCTCAACTCCTTCAAGGACGACGCCGTCTACGTCGAGAAGCTGGTCGAGGGGCCGCACCACATCGAGGTCCAGGTCTTCGGCGACCACCACGGAAACGTCGTGCACCTCTGGGAGCGCGAGTGCTCGGTGCAGCGCCGCCACCAGAAGGTCATCGAGGAGTCCCCCTCGCCCTTCATCACCCCCGAGACCCGCAAGGGCGTCTGCGAGATGGCGGTGAAGCTGGCCAAGGCCGTCGGCTACTACAACGCCGGCACCATCGAGTGCCTGGTCGACCATAAGCAGAATTACTATTTCCTCGAGATGAACACACGCCTGCAGGTCGAGCACCCGATCACCGAGATGGTCACCGGCATCGACTTGGTGAAGGCCCAGATCCTGGTCGCGCAGGGCGATCCCCTGCCCTTCAAGCAGGAAGACATCCGGCAGCGCGGTCACGCGGTCGAGTGCCGCGTCTACGCCGAAGACCCCTTTCACAACTTCATGCCCGCACCCGGCCTGGTCGTCGACATGCAGTACCCGCTGGGTCCCGGCATCCGCCTGGACAACGGCATCTACCAGGGCTTCCAGGTCCCGATGGACTACGACCCCATTTTGGCCAAGCTGGTCGCCTACGGCCGCGACCGCGAGGAGGCCATCCAGCGCATGCAGCGCGCCCTAAGCGAGTACCGGGTGAGCGGCCCCAAGACCAACCTCTATTTCCACCGCCGCGCCCTCGCGATCGAGGACTTCGTGAAGGGGAAGTACGACACCCACTTCATCGACAAGCACATGAAGGATATTTTGGCCGTTTCCCATGAGGACACGCAGAAGGCCCTGATGGCCGCGGCCCTGGCGAAGCATTTGGAGGAGAACAAGGCGCGTCCCGTCGGCCGCGCCGGCGGCGTCTCCGACGCATCGCCCTGGCGGCTGACCGGACGAAAGACGGGAATGCGAAGTTAATATTTATATGTCACGAATCTACACCGTATTATTCGAAGACCAAGAGCGCCAAGTCGAGATCAAAAGCGTCGAGGGCGAGTACGAGGTCACGCTCGACGGCGCCACGCACCGTTTCGCCCCGCTCCTCGCGAAGGGTTCTCTTTATTCCTTCCTGATCGACGGCAAGGAGGTCCTCGAGGCCGACGTCGTCTTCCGCCAGGACAACTGCGAGCTCAACCTGCAAAACATCCCCTACCACCTCGAGGTCTTCGACCCGCGCCGCCGCGTGGTCTCGCAAAGCGACGCCGCGGGCGGCGGCCACGGCCTGATCAGCGCCCCGATGCCTGGCAAGATCGTCGACGTCAAGGTCGCGGTGGGCGACAAGGTCGAGAAGGGCCAGGCCCTCGTCGTCATCGAGGCGATGAAGATGCAAAACGAGCTGGCCGCGGCGATCGACGGCGTCGTCCAAGAGGTCAACGTCAAGGTCGGCGAGGCGGTCGAGTCCGGGCAAAAGCTCGTCTTGATCGCGAAAGCCGATTAAGCCGCGCCAATCCAAAAACCCGTCCGAACCTATTCCCCCGGCCCTGCGAATACGAGGCAGGCCTTCGCTTCCTTAAAATTTCCAGCTGGTGTTCATGAAGACGCGGTCGCTGCGGTCGAACTCGCCGTAAAGCGTGTCCTGCGGTCCGCTGAAGATATCCGCGCCCCAGCTCAGGGTAATCCCCGGCGTAACGCGGTAATGCAGGCGCGGGCTGACCTGGGTATCGCCTTCCGGGATTCCCACGATGAAAATCAACTCGGGAACCAGTTTCGCATCCAGGAACTCGTGCTCGAAGCGCAGGAAGATCCAGGTATCGAGGATGTCGTCCGCGACGTTCGCCGTCGGGCCGAAGATGGCCTGCTGCTGGAACTCGGCGTTCATGTCGAATTCGCCGAGACTGTAATCGAAACCGACCACGTAGCGGAACTGATCGCGGCGCACGACGCCGTTGTCGAGCGCGATATTCTGCGCGTTGAAGAAGCGTCCGATGGTATAGACGAACTCGCCCCGCAGCACCGCCGCGTCGCCGATCGACTTGCTGAAGGTCGCGGCCAAGTGATGAACCCGCTTGTGCTTGGGATCCAAGGTCACGGTGGGCGTACCCGCCGCGTCGACGCCCAGGGTCTTGAACAGCGCGGGGACGTGGTCGGGGCTGGTGTAGTAGAACCAGGCCAGATCCCAGCCCTTCACCAGGTAGGAAAAGCGGAGGCCGCCGTTCCAGTGCCTGAAATCGGTCTGCGGCTTGTCGTCCGGCAGCAGCACCTGGTTCACGCCGGGCGGGGGCGGCGGGATGAAGAAGGCGAAGTCCGCGCCGGGCGGGGCGAATTTGTTGACGCTCATGTCCGGAGAAAGCACCGCCTCGAGGGTCCAGCCGGGCAAGAAGCTGTACTGCAAGTCCAGCGCCCAGATCGGGATCCGCACATCCTCGAAGCTGGGCAAAAAGAACTCCCGCAGATCCTTGGGCGTAACCACGTCGGCGAAAAACTGCCCCAAGGCCTCGCCCCAGACGATCTGCTGGTTGCCGATTCGGATGTTGAGCTTGGGCGCCGCGATGTCGAGGTAGGCGTCCCGGATCGTGATCTCTTTTCGCAGGCTGTCGCGAACATCCGGCGGATACTGGTCTGTCAGGTCGTAGACGGCGTCATACCAGGCCCTCCCCCCCAGTTTCATCTTAAGGTGGTCGTTGAAGGTGAACTTCGTCTCCGCCTTCACGAATTGCCGAATCTTGCTGAAATTGCGCGGCGAGGCGATGCGGAAGGCCGTTTCCTGCCGCAGCTCCACGCTGTATCGGAAATTGTCGCGCCAGAAGGACGGACGCTCGGCGGGCGCGGATTCGGGTACGGCTTCCTCGGCGGCCCCCGCCGCTCCCGGAAAAGCCAAGAGCATGGCCGACAGCCAGGGCAGCAGCCGGCGCCGTATCGACTGCGTCACCGGCTACTCCAAGGTCTTCATGTAGTCTTTGGTGAACATGTTCTCGGCCAATTCCTTCTTCAGCATGCTCTTGAACTCGAGGACGGACTTCTTGTTCTTGTTCAAGGTGTCGCGGAACACCAGGCGCATCGGGCGAACCGCTCCCGCCTCGCTGCGGAAATCCTCGAAGGCCACGGTCTTCAAGGACTGACCCGAGACCGTGAAATACTCCGCCTGCACCGGCCGATTGTCGGATTTCGAGACCCAATAGCGGATCTTGTTGTAGGTTTTCTTCGGCGATTTGGCGACTAAATCCAAGACATAGACGTCCTTCCCCTCGACCTTCTCCTCGCCCTTAAGCGTCGCCGTGTAGTCGTTGGAGAAATTGGCGCGCGCCATGTCTCCGTTGGAGACGTCGCCCACCAGCCGCTGTTGGAGCGGAATGCGCACCGGCTTCTTGACCTTGGGGAGATAGATCCAAAGGTCTTCCTCGACCATCAGGAGGCTCTTCCCCTTCTCCGAAGCCGGGACCCGAAATTCGACGAGGGAGTGATCGAGGTCCTTCACGTAAACCTTGTAGCCGTTCTCGGACTTCTTCTCGGCGCCCTCGTAGGTCGTCACGGCGGCCTCGAATTCGTAAGAGCCCTTCGGCGCCCGGATGAGATCGGCCTTGGCGACGATCTCGTTGGGATCCGCGGCCGCCGCCGCGGAGCAGAGGCCGACGAAGGCCCATTGAAAAAGAATAATACCCGACGCCAACTTCCTATTCATAAGAGATAACCCCTTTTAGATATTGGATGAATCGAACCCTGGGAGCAGTATAAGGTCAGAACCCGCGGCATCACAACCAATCTTAATGGGGCCCCGTCATTTCCGCGCCGCCGCCGCGCCCGTCAAAAGACTGACAAGCTCCGCGAGAAAATTATCAGATTGAAACGCGAGCGCGGGCCGCTCCCGCGGAAAACGATCATAAATTCACGGATTTTTTTTCGGGACGATCGGCACACGAATTGCAATTCCATCTCCTTGCATCGCATGAACCTCGCGCCTCGCAGGTCATGCCGAGCGGAGTGATCTCAGGGGAAAAGGGTAATCATGGAAATCTTGCAGGCCCAAGAGGTGGTCAAGGAATACACCTTGGGCAAACTTCACGTGCAGGCCCTGCGCGGCCTCAACCTCGCCATCCATTCCGGGGAAATGCTCTGCATCATGGGGCCCTCGGGCAGCGGCAAGACGACGTTGCTCAACCTGCTGGGGCTCCTCGATGCACCGAGTTCCGGGAGCATCCTGTTGCAGGGCAAGCCCACCCAAAATCTTTCCTATAAAGAGGCGGCGCGGCTGCGCAGCCGTTTTTTGGGCTTCATCTTTCAGTCCTTCAACCTCTTCCCGGTCCTGAACGCCTTCGAAAACGTGGAATACCCGTTGCTCTTCCACCCGCTGACGCGGAAGGAGCGCCGCGACCGGGTCTGGGCGGCCTTGGCCGACGTGCAGCTGCGGGAAGTCGCCATGCACCGGCCCGACGAGCTCTCCGGCGGGCAGAGGCAGCGCGTCGCCATCGCGCGGGCGCTGGTGACCCACCCGTTGCTCATCTTGGCCGACGAGCCGACGGCCAACCTGGACAGCGAATCCGCCGAGGCCATCATGGCCGCGATGCAGCGGCTCAATCAGAGCCACCGCACCACCTTCGTTTTTTCCACCCACGACCCACGGGTCGTTCACCATGCCACGCGGATCGTCAGAATCAGCGACGGAGTGATACAACATGACGGGCCTCAAGCGACTGTTACAAATCTCCTGGAGAAACGTATTTCGAAATAAGCGGCGCAGCTTCCTGACTTTGATGATTCTCGTGCTCGGCTGCACGGGCCTGATTCTCGTCGGGGGTTTTTTCCAAAACCTCATGGATGGCTACCGGGAGCAGTTCATCCACAGCCAGACCGGTCATCTCCAAGTGAACCGCGCCGGCTACTTCAAAATGGGGGCCTCCGCCCCCTTGGACTATCTCATGCCCGACGCCGAGACCGTCCGGCGCCAAGTCGAGGCCTTCCCGGGCGTGGACTACACGGTGCCGCGCCTGAAATTCGGCGGCATGGCCAGCACGGAAAACGCCTCGGTCGCCGTCCTGGCCGTAGGCACCGACGCCGCAGCCGAGCGGAAGATGGGAAGCGCCAAGGCCGGCAACGTGGCGCACAGCTCGACGCGCATCGTCGCGGGACAGGACCTCGATCCCTCGGACGGCGAGGGCGTCCTGCTCGGAAGGGGCCTAGCCGAGGCCCTCAACGTGACGGTCGGCGACCGCCTCACTTTCCTAACCACGCGAAGGGCGGGGGCCATCGACGGCTCGGAAATGCGCGTGCGGGGCGTCTTCGAAACCATCGCCAAGGACTTTGACGATCGCGCGATGAAGCTGAACCTCGCGGCGGCCCAGAAGCTGCTCGACGCTCCGGATCAGGTTCATTCCTTTCTGGTGTTGCTCAAAGAGACGTCGCTCACCGAGGCGACGCAGGAGGCGTTCCGAAGCCGGTTCCTCCGCGACAAGGCCGGCCTCGAGGTGCTCAGCTGGGAGGAGCAGGGACTCTTCTACCGCCAGAGCAAAGAAATGCTGCTGAGAATCTACTCGGTCATCCAGCTCATTATCTGCGTCATCTTCGTCTTCAGCATCGCCAATACCCTTAATATGGCCCTCTTCGAGCGAATACGCGAATTCGGCACCATGATGGCGATCGGCAACGGGCGGCCGACGATCTTCATGACCATCTTTTTGGAGGCCGCGATCCTGGGAGCGCTGGGCTCGGCCCTCGGGCTGGCGGCGGGAGTCGGGCTCGCCCACCTGATTTCGGCGATCGGGATCGAGATGCCGCCGCCTCCGCAAAGCTCGTCGGGATATTTCGCCATGATCAGCCTCACGCCGCGCTTGACCGGAGACACCCTAGCCATCTCGATGTCGGCCTGCCTGTTCTCCGCGCTTTGGCCCGCCTTCCGCGCCACCCGTTTCCGGATCGTCCATGCCCTGGGCTATGTCTGACACCGGAGCCGGCGTCGAAGGGAAATCCTCGGAAAATATCCGGTTTTTCCTGAAAGATTGGGAGGTTGACAGGCCCGAGGCGCTCTTGTAGGAGCAGCCCAAAGGGCGCCCTAGGCGCCTGATGGAGAGGAGTTCCACAGGAATGGTCGACAAGAAATCCGCCCTGGACTACCACGCCCAGGGCCGGCCCGGAAAAATCGCCGTCACCCCCACCAAACCTTGCGCCACCCAGGAAGACCTTTCCCTGGCCTATACGCCCGGCGTGGCGGCGCCCTGCCTGGAGATTCAGGCCAACCCCGCGGAGAGCTACCGCTACACCGCGCGCGGCAACCTGGTCGC
>JADYZQ010000096.1 GCA_020853015.1 Deltaproteobacteria bacterium | reverse complement strand
TCGGTGCCGCGGCCGCGGATGCGTCCGTGCCGCACCTCGAGGGCCCCGGTCGGACGCGAGGCGTCGATCTGGGCGACGAAGACGTCGTTGTTCGGGCTCAAGTAGCTGAGTTGGAGGATCCCGTCGTTGGGGCGGGTGTTGCTGACGACGATCTCTTCGGGATTGGGCGCCCGATGGAGGTGCTCTTGGATGTATTCGTTGAAGGCCGCCAAGGCGGGATGCTGGCGGATCAATTCGGCGGTAAGCTGCGTCACGGATTATCCCCTTAACACCAAGGTCTATGGACCATCCCCCCGGATGGCGGGGTTATTATCGTGCGGAATCGGCCGAAGTTGCGGGTTTAGCCCATCAGGTCGCCGTTTCCCACCAGCTCGAAAGCCTCTGAAGTTACTTCGGTTTTTTCGGGGGGCGGCGGGCTCCAGCGGCGTTTGAGCTTCTCGTAGGGGTACTCGCCGTTGGCGTCGGCGGCGCCCTTCAGGGTGCCGTCGGCGTTGAAGAGCTCGCGGGCCCAGTCGTTCTCGTCCTGGTCGACGTAGACCAGGAAGCTCGCGGCCTCTTGGACGCGTTTCATCAGGATCTTGCGGCAGAGGCGCTCGACGTCCGCCTCGCTCATGTGGGGGTAGAAGCTCTTCAGGCCGTCCGGGCCCACGGTTGCCAACTGCGTTTCTTGAATCTGCTCCAACTGGCTCAGGACGATCTTTTCGTCGCGCAGCAGGACGATGGCCTCGTTGACGTCCTCCCAATTCTCGGAGTGCAGGAAGGGCACCACGATCTCTTGGATCATCTTGGTCAACTCCTTCGAGGTCGCGAGGTCCTCGGCGTACATCTTGTCCTTCAAGTCCTCGTTGTCCAGGTCGGCGACGGCCCACTCGATCGCGGAGGGGGCGATGGCGCGGAACACGCGCCGCGATTTGTTCAGCCAGGAAAGCGGGTTGACGCATTTCCAAAAGCTGTAATCGTAGAGGCCGTCCTCGCGATAGACCTGGGTGGTGACGCGGCTGTTGATCGAGGCCTCGTAGTCGCTGCCGACGGCGAAGTGCCGGATGCCCAGGTCCAGGGCCCAGACCGCCGCCAGGCCCCAGGTGAGGCGCGAGGCGAGGGGCGCGATGCGGCTGCCGACGGCCGTGCCGGCGAGGCGCTGCCCCAGGGCCGTCCTGCCGACGATCTCGGGGGCGACCAGGCCGGCGCCGCCGGCGATCCACTTGCCATAGTCGCGGACCGGGTGGTCCGGCTCGAAGAAAATTCCCGCCGCCTGGTCGAAGGCCGCGTAGCCCAGCATGCCGTAGCCCAGGTTGCGCAGGAAGGGCAGGCCGCGCAGCTGCGTGAAGGCCTGGGAGGTGAGGATTTTCTTTCCGAGCTTGTAGGTGGCGAGGATCGCCAAGACGTTGGCGACGCCGTAGAAACCATAGGTGATGTAGCTGACCTGCTTGCGCTCGCGCGCGGTCATGTCCTTGCAGTCCGGGCTGAGCAGCTCGCGTTCGCCGACCAATTCCTTCGTCAAGGAGCAGGCATCGGTCATCTCGACGGTGGCGACGGGCTGGGCGGTCTCGTACTCGGAGAGCTTGCCGGAGCGCAGGAACATCTGGTGGGAGCTGACGTCGACGTCGCCGGCGCAGAACAGGCCCTTCGCGCGGCTCTCGAAGAACAAGCTGTAGGCGGCGTCGCCGGGCACGGGGTTGTCGACGCGGGAATTTTGCAGCGAGAAGGCCGCCACGGCGTCCGGACTGCGCTGGCCCAGCAGCTTCTTGCAGCCCTCCTCGAATTGCCGCACGCTGGAAAATTTCCCCGAAGCGGTCGCGAGCGGATTGACGGCGCCGTCGCTGCACGATTGCCCGGCGAACTCCTCCGCGCCGGCCAGGAACTGGGTGGCGCTGCAGGCGTCGCCGATGAAGCCGCCGCCGATGGGGCTGCTGGAACGGTCGCTGATCTTGCCGCTGCGGACCAAGAGCTCGCGGCTGGGCCAAAGCCACTGGCCGCCGCAGAAAAAATCATTCGCCCGGTCCTCGTAGAGCACCTCGAAGCGCCCGTCGCCCTCGTTGCGGTTGAAGACGCTCGCCTTCGTCGGATCGAAGATCGCGGGCGAGGAAAAGACCTCCGCGGTCCGGCGGTTCAGCTCGGCCTGGCAGGCGTTTTGATAGATTTGAAAGGAAGGAAGCTGCTCCGCCCCGGTTGGAACGGCTTTGAACGGCCCCGTCATTTGTGCCCCCACAACCGCCTTACCCCCGGCGGTCGAAAACCCTTGTCGGAGGGATTATCGGTGGGCCAGGGGCGAGGTTGTGGGCGAAGGTTTATCCTATTAATATTACGAAGGATTTTTTTGCAAATAACGGATCTTACGGATGTTAATGAACTTTTTTCGATGCTGTCAAATGAGCCGTCCCCGCAAAGGGGTGAACGGGAGGTTCCTCATCCGTACTTGGACATGCTCTCGGACAGCTCGATATCGTGCGAGTCTAGCGAGGCTTTTTTGGGCAGGCTGCTGGGCCTGGGCCAGCGGTCTTGCAACTTCTTCACCGCGTCCTCGCCGGACTTGAGGGTGCCGTCGGCGTTGAAGAGCTCTCGGGCCCAGTCGTTGACCGGCTGCTCGACGAAGACCAGGAACTTGGCGCATTCCTGGACCTTGTAAGCCAGGGCCTTGCGGGCGAAGAGCTCGACCTCTTCCTCGCTCATCTGTGGAAAGTTGCTTTTGAGGCCCTCGGCGCCTTGGGAGAAGAAAACAGAGGACTTATAGAGGTCGCCCATCGACAGCTCGGTCGGCTTGCGCAGTATCTCAAGAAAGGCGTCGCGGTCGGCCGCATTCTCGGCATGGAGGAAATGCGGCAGGAGCTCGCGGAAAAATTCCTCTCCCTGCTCGGAGCTCTCCTTGTCCTCTTTGTAGACCTTCGCCTTGAGTTCGTCGTTATCCACGGCGACCGCCCACTCCATCGCGTCGGGGGCGAGCAGGCGGCTGCCGGCGCGCAATCCCTTCACCGCGAGCGGAACGACCAACAAGTCCCAGCCGTCCAGCTCGTAGACGTGCTTGTCGTAGATTTGGTCGGTGACGCGGCGGTTGACCGAGGCCTCGTAATCGCTGCCGATGCCCCACTGGAAGGCCTTGTTCATCACCCAGACGGCGGCCAGGCCGATGCTGGCCCGCGAGGCGATGGGCGCGACGCGGCTCACCGCGGGGATGGAGGAAAGCCGCGTGGCCAGGCCGGTGGCCCGCGCGATCTCGGGGGCGGCCACGCCGAGTCCGCCGGCGATCGGGCTGCCGTACTTGCGGGCCCAGTGGTCTTCCTTCACGAAGTTGCTGGCGATGGTGTCGTAGCCCAAGTAGGTCAGCGCGCCCCAGCCGAGGTTGCGCATGAAGGGAAGGCGGAACAGGGCCTGCATCCGCGGCATCGCGGCGAGCTTGCGGTAGAGCTTGACGCCGCCCCAGACCGCCGAGGCGGTCAAAAATCCGTGCCAGGCGTAGGAGATGTAGTTGTGCTGGGAGCGCTCGCCGGCGGTGACGTCCTTGCACTTGTCGGGGTCGATCAGCTCGTCTTTGCCCAGCAGGCCGGTGGTCATCGAGCAGGCGTCGTTCATGGGGATCGGCGCGCCCAGCTCGCCCTTGTCGTTCTGCATGTCCGAGATGCTGCCGGAGCGGACCAGCATGGTGTGCATGCTGCTGTCGACCATGCCCTCGCAGAAGAAATTGTTGGCCTGGCTTTCGAAGAGCACGCTGTAGTTGCCGTCGCCGGGGAAGGGGTTGAAGAGCCGGGTGCGCTTCAGGTCGAAGCGGTCCCCCATCTTTTCGCCGAACTTGCGGCGGCCGTAGTCGTCGAAGAGGCCCTTGCACTGCTTTTGAAACTCTTGGATGCTGAGGTATTTGTCCGCGCCGGCCAGCTTGGGGTCGCCGACGCCGTCCTGGCAGGCGAGCGGCGCGCTCTTGCCCTGGGCGTCGGTGGCGGTCATCTCTTCCTTGCCCGCCAGCTTCTCGGTGGCGGTGCAGGCGTCGTCCATCCACTTGCCCGCGACCGGCTTGCCGGGCAGCTTGCCTTGGGAGGCCTCTTCCTTGGCCTTGCTGATCTTGCCGCTGCGGATCAGGATCTCGTGGCTGCGCCAGTTCACCTGGGCGCCGCAGAAGAAATCTAGGGACTCGTCGTTGTAGACCAGCTCGAAGCTGCCGTCTCCGTCGACGCGGTTCCAGACCTTCGCCTTCTCCAGGTCGAATTTTACCGGCGCCTTGCCGGAGGCCTTGGCGGCCTTGTCCAATTCGGCTTGGACGGTGTCGCGAAAAAATTGAAACGATTGCGTCTGTTCCGCTCCGGCTGGAACGGCTTTGATCGGCCCTGACATCTTAAGTACCCCCGTACCTGCCTCGCCCAGGAGGCGAGGACTTTTATCCCCATCTTCCAGTGGGGATTATCGGCACCAAGGGAAAAGAGTTGTGCGTTAGGTGTAGGGGCCGTTCGCGAACGGCTCCTACGGAGGCCGTAACAGGCACGATCTATTAAAAATATAATAATTTTATATACTTAAAAACTTTAGCCCGGACCAGGGAGATCGGATCCGGGCTAAAGGGGGTGTGGTCGGTCCCGCCCCGCCTCACTGCAGGGCCCGCCTTGCGGCCGGCCCCAGCCCCAGGTCGGCGGGGACGGGATGCTTTCGTAAATTACTTGGACGGCGTCGCCTGCGGGAGGGGCGCCTTGGTCAGGTCCGGATAGGGATCGAGGTCCGCCTCGCGGTCGTAGTCGGTGAAACCGTACTCGAAGGGGTTGAAGGCGGGCGCGAGCTTCTCGTCGCTGTACTGCACGATGCCCAGGATAAGGACGCCCTTCACCAGCTTGCCGAGCCCGGCCTTGCCGAGGGAGCCCGTCTTCTTCAGGGCGGCCAGCTGGCCCGCGCTGAGCGGGGGCAGTCCCTTGAAGAGCCAGGCGCCGGCGGCGCTCTTCGCCCGCGAGACGGGGGCGGTGACCTTTTCGACCAGGCGGCCGAAACGGCCCTTGGCGCCCTCGCCGAGCGTTCGGCTGGCCTCGCCCAGAACCTCGGCCTCTTTCTCCGCCTTGGTCGCGGCCTCGGCCCAGGCGTTCCCGCCGAAGGGCTTGAAGCGCGCGGCGTCGGAGGCGGTGCGGGCGAAGATGCTGCCCTCGCTTTTCCACACGTTCCAGACGTTGCGGTAGCTCGTGATGCTGCCCAAGCGCCGGGCCTCGCCGAAGATGCTGAAGGCGCGGCGCGCGCCCCACACCGTCAGGGCGCCGTTGATGCCCCGCCCCAGGCCGTCCATGGCGGCTTCGTCCGACCAATCGCGATATTGGGTGGGTTCGCAGAAGGCGCCGCCCACGCAAAGGACGTTGGTGAGGCCGACGGCCGCCATGTTGCCGAAGCCGCCGCCGTCGCCCAGCATGTCGCTGAAGGCGGCGCGGGAGCGCTTGTCGAGGCTGTCGTCATAGGCGGGGTCTTGGGTGGCCGCCTTGACG
>JADYZQ010000095.1 GCA_020853015.1 Deltaproteobacteria bacterium | reverse complement strand
TCACCACCAAGCAGCACTCGGGCGGCACCGGCCTGGGCCTGCCCAACGTCCGGACCGCTGTCGAAAACATGCATGACGGCCGCGTCGAGGTGGAGAGCCGGGTCGGGCAGGGCACGACCTTCCGGCTGTTTCTTCCCTCAAGCTCGGTGGCCCGGCTTTGACGTGTCGATTCGGGTTTCGCCGAGGGATTTGCCTAGGCGGATCCTTTTACCTTCCTTGAATTAGCGCGCTTTCACCCCGATTTTTACGAAAATTTTATACCCGGAACGGCCCTCTTTACTCCGTCTTTACGCGGCTTCGCTTACCTTAAGGCCTAATTTTACCGGAGCCCAAGCCATGGAAAACATCGTCGTCGGGGTTATTTCCCTTTTCATCTTTGTTTACTTGTTCGTCGCCGTGATGCGGCCGGATAAGTTCTGAGACCGATTTTCGGAGACGCTATGAGCACGCAGAAGCCCGCATCCTTATTCAGCCGGCACCTCATGGTGCCCGCGATCGGCAACGCCTTCAAGAAATTGAACCCGGCCGTGATGGTGAGAAATCCCGTCATGTTCGTCACCATGATCGGCGCGATTCTGACCTCGGTCGGCGTCTTCACCGCCTCGCAAGACCGCGTCTTCGTCGGACAATTGGCCCTTTGGCTCTGGTTTACGGTGTTTTTCGCCAACTTCGCCGAGGCGGTGGCGGAGGGACGGGGCAGGGCTCAGGCGGACGCCCTGCGCAAGGCGCGGAAAGAAACCATGGCCCGCGTCCTGCGGGACGGAAGGGAAGAGAGGATCCCCGCCCCTTCCCTGCAAAAAGGCGATGTGGTGGTCTGCGAGGCGGGCGACGTCATCCCCGCCGACGGCGAGGTGATCGAGGGCATCGCCACGGTCGACGAAAGTGCCATCACCGGCGAGTCCGCGCCGGTCATTCGTGAGAGCGGGGGAGATAGGAGCGCGGTCACCGGCGGCACCAAGGTCATCAGCGACCGCATCGTGGTGCGAGTCACGATGGAGCGGGGCAGGGGTTTCCTCGACCGGATGATTTCCATGGTCGAGGGCGCGAAGCGGCAAAAGACGCCCAACGAGATCGCCCTGACCATTCTGCTCGCCGCGCTGACCTTGATCTTTTTACTGGTCTGCGTCACGCTCAAGCCTTTCGGTCTGTTTTTCGAACAGAATTTTTCGATTCCCGTGTTGGCCGCGCTCCTCGTGTGCCTGATACCGACCACCATCGGCGGCCTGCTCAGCGCCATCGGCATCAGCGGCATCGACCGGCTCATCCGGCACAATGTCATGGCCACCAGCGGCAAGGCGGTGGAGGCCGCCGGCGACGTCGACGTCCTCCTCTTGGACAAGACGGGCACCATCACCTTGGGCAACCGCATGGCCACGTCCTTCCTGTCCGCGCCCGGCGTGAGGCCGGAGCGTCTCGCGGATATGGCGCAGCTCGCCTCGCTGGCCGACGAGACCCCCGAAGGCCGCAGCATCGCGGTGCTCGCCAAACAGCAATTCAACCTGCGCGGCCGCGAGGTGGCGGAGCCGCATGCCAAATTCGTGCCCTTCACGGCTCAAACCCGTATGAGCGGCGTGGATTTCCCCGCCTTGGCAGGTCAGGCGGAGCGGATCATTCGCAAGGGCGCCGCGGACGCGGTCAAGCGGCACGTTGAATCTCTGGGGGGCAATTTCCCAAAAGAGGTGGAGAGGATTGTCGAAGAGATCTCCCGCGGCGGCGGGACACCCCTCGTGGTTGCGGAGAACCACGAGGTGCTGGGGGTGGTCCAACTCAAGGACGTGGTGAAGGGCGGGATCAAGGAGCGTTTCGCCAAACTTCGAAAGATGGGCATTCGCACGGTGATGATCACCGGCGACAACCCTCTGACCGCCGCGGCTATCGCCGCCGAGGCCGGCGTGGACGATTTCATGGCCCAGGCCACTCCCGAGGACAAACTCAGGCGGATCCGCGAGGAACAAGCAAAAGGTCATCTTGTCGCCATGACCGGCGACGGCACCAATGACGCGCCGGCCTTGGCCCAAGCGGACGTCGGCGTGGCGATGAATACCGGAACCCAGGCCGCCCGCGAGGCGGGCAACATGGTGGATCTGGACAGCAATCCCACCAAGCTCATGGAGATCGTCGAGATCGGCAAGCAGCTCATCATGACCCGCGGATCGCTGACGACCTTCAGCCTGTCGAACGACGTCGCCAAATATTTCGCTATTTTGCCGGCGATGTTTCTCCTGCTTTACGCCAAGCCGGGCGAGGAGGCAGGTCCCTTGGCCGCCTTGAACATCATGGGCTTGCATTCGGATAAATCCGCGATCCTGAGCGCCGTCATCTTCAATGCGCTTATCATCGTGGCGCTGATTCCCCTGGCCTTGAAAGGCGTCAAATATCGGGCGACCGGGGCCGCTGCGGTCCTCCGGCGCAACCTTTTGGTTTACGGGTTGGGCGGGATCCTGGCGCCCTTCCTCGGCATCAAGCTCATCGACGTAATCCTGGTCGCCCTGCGCTTGGTCTAAGCGGAAAGGAGTCGGTTATGTGGATCTATATTTTGTTGGGCCTCGCGGTTTTCGGATGGATGTTTTTGCTGACCTTCGAAGTCGATCGTTGGCGAAAGACGGATAGGACGCTCTTATGACCGCTTTTCTCTTTGTTCCTCTCATCGTCGGCGGCAGCGCCTTGCTCTCCTGGCCTTTGGGTCGATATTTGAAATGGGCCATGGATCCCGAGCCCGGCCAGGCGGGCCTTTTCGACCGCCTATTTCGCGTCTTCGGCGGGAGCTTCGTCGGACGGCAGCAGGGCTGGAAGCAATATGCCCTGTCTCTGCTCGCCTTCAACGTGATCCTGTTTCTCGTGAGTTTCACCTTGTTGGCTTTGCAGCAGCGCCTGCCGATCAACCCGGACGGGAAGTCCGCCTTGGAAGGCAGCCTGATCTTCAACACCGTGGCCTCCTTCGTGACCAATACCAACCTGCAGCACTACTCCGGCGAAGTGCACTTAAGCTATTTCTCCCAGCTGACCTTGATGTGGTTGCAATTCGTGGCGCCGGCCGTCGGGCTCGCCGCCTTGGCCGCCGTCGCCCGCGGGGCCGCCGGACGCAGGGAGATGGGAAATTTCTTCCTCGACCTGCAAAGGGCGACCTTTTTGGTGATGCTGCCGGCCTGCCTGATCGTCGGGTTTATCTTTGTGCTCGGCGGCATGCCCATGACCCTGGATGGGGCGGTCAAGGCAACGACTTTGGAGGGCATCGAGCAGGTCATCTCTCGCGGCCCGGTGGCGGCCTTCGTCGCCGTCAAGCAGCTCGGGACCAACGGCGGGGGCTTCTTCGGTCCGAACAGCACCCATCCCTTCGAAAACCCCAGCTTCTTCACCAATATGGTCTCGACGGTCAGCATCGTTGTTATTCCGATGGCCTGCGTCTGG
Source organism: Deltaproteobacteria bacterium (assembly GCA_020853015.1). Taxonomy (GTDB): domain Bacteria; phylum UBA10199; class UBA10199; order DSSB01; family DSSB01; genus DSSB01. Next base: position 5,143 of record JADYZQ010000095.1, on the reverse strand, counting down.
ATGTTCGGCCGCATCGTGAGGCGGATGCGCCATGCGGCGGTGGTTTTCTGCGTGATGTTGGCCCTTATGTCGGCCCGCATCGCGACCGCCGTTCATTACGAATCGGCCCCGACCCGCGCCTTCGCGGGGCTGGCCGTTGAGCAGACGACCGGCAACCTGGAGGGAAAAGAGCTTCGCTTCGGATCCGCGGCCGGGCCGCTTTGGGCGGTTGTGACCACCTCGACCAGCAACGGATCCGTCAACGCCATGCACGACAGTTTGAATCCCATGACCGGGTTGATGCCGATGATCGGCATGTGGCTGAACGAGGACTTCGGAGGCGTCGGCGTCGGCTTCGTCAACATGTTCGTCTACATCGTTCTCGGCGTCTTCGTCGCGGGGATGATGGTGGGCCGCACGCCCGAGTATTTGGGCCGCCGCGTGGAATCGCACGAAGTCAAGCTGGCGGTGTTGGCGCTTTTCGCGCATTCCCTTTTTATTTTGGCCCCGGCCGCCCTGTTCGCCGCGACGGATTGGGGCGTCATGGCGCTCCACAACGTCGGTTCGCACGGCTTCAGCGAAATCCTCTACGAGTTCAGCTCCGCCTCCGCGAACAACGGCTCGGGTTTCGAAGGCTTGGGCGACAACAACGTCCCTTGGAACGTCGCGACGGGCCTGGTGATGCTGCTGGCCCGCTTCATCCCGATCATCCTGCCTCTCGGCATCGCCGGTTCCCTGGCCGTCAAAAAGTCCGCCGCGGAGTCGGCGGGAAGCCTGGGCGTGGATAACCTTACCTTCGGGATCATGCTGTTCGCGACGATCCTCTTCATCGGCGCCCTTACCTTTTTCCCGGTCGCGATCCTGGGACCCGTCGCCGAGCATTTGCAATTCATGAGGTAGGAACGGAAAGCAAATATGAAATCCTTTGTCATAGGCATTCGACTCGCTATCGTTACCATCGCCATCGTCGTGGTGTCCTATACCGCCCTTCTCCTGGCGGTCGCGGGCGCGATCGCCCCTCAAACCGCCCAGGGTTCCTTGTTGAAGAATGCCGAAGGAATAATCGTCGGCAGCTCCCTGCTGGCCCAAAAATTCACCAGGCCGGAGTATTTTTGGCCCCGGCCCTCGGCGGTCGACTACAACGCGTCGGCGACGGGCGGCAGCAATAAATCGCCCACCAGCGGCGACTTGACCGACCGCGCCGCCAAGACGGTCGCGGAATACGGGGCCACCCGTGAGAAACCCCTGCCCGCTGAATTGGCCGCAGCCTCGGGAGGGGGCATGGATCCCCACATTACCGAGGCGGGCGCCTTGTACCAGGCCGCTCGCGTCGCTCAGGCGCGCGGCGCGGCATTGGCGGAGGTGGAAGCACTGATCCTGAAGCAATCCTTTGCTTCCGGCGGGGTCTTCGCGCCGGGCCGCCTGGTCAACGTCCTGGAATTGAACCTGGCCCTCGATGCCCTGAAAAAATAAAAGCCCCGAAGACGATCTTCGCTGTTCCCCGCGCCCGGCGGCGTTTAAAATGGGCGCGACTGATTTTATGCCTTTCCCCTCGAGCGAAAACCGGCCCAATCCCGACGAATTGCTGGCCGCCATCCAGAAGGAAGAGGCCGAGCGGCGGCGCGGCAAACTGCGCCTGTTTTTCGGCATGGCGGCGGGCGTGGGCAAGACCTTCGCCATGCTCAAGGCCGCCCAAGCCCAAAAAAAGGCCGGCGTCGATGTGGCGGTGGGGATCGTGGAGACCCACGGCCGCCAGGAAACCGCCGCCTTGCTCGAGGGGCTACCGCTGCTGCCCCGCAAGCAGATCGAATATCGCGGGACGGTCATGGAAGAGATGGACCTGGAGTCCGTTCTGGCCCGCAAGCCCCGGATCGCGCTGGTCGACGAACTCGCCCACACCAACGCCCCGGGATCCCGCCACCCCAAGCGCTACCAAGACGTCCTCGAGATATTGGAGGCCGGGATCGACGTCTATTCGACGATGAACGTGCAGCATCTCGAGAGCCGAGTCGACCTGGTGCAATTGATAACCGCCGTGGCGGTTCGCGAGACGGTGCCCGATTCGGTCCTCGACCTGGCCGACCAGATCGAGCTGATCGACATCTCCCCCCACGAGCTGCTCAAGCGCTTTCGCGAGGGGAAGGTCTATCCCGCCGAGCGGGCCAACCGAGCCATGGAGCATTTTTTTCAAGAAAGCCACCTGACCGCGCTGCGGGAGATCTCGCTCCGGGCGACCGCGGAGCGCGTGGACCAAGACCTGCAAGAGATCATCGAGGAGGGCCGCGTCCCAGGCCCCTGGGGAACCGGCGAGCGGATCATGGTGGCCGTCACTCACAGCCCCTTCTCCGAACGATTGATCCGGGCCGCCCGCAAAATGGCCGTGCAGATGGAGACCACGTGGATCGCCCTTTACGTGGACACCGGACGGGCGCTCGGCGAGTCTGAGCAGAATCTTCTGGTGAAGAACCTCGAGCTGGCGAGGGAGTTGGGAGCCGAGGTGGTGACGACCCAGGATACCGACGTGGCGGCCGCCATTCAAAGGGTCGCCGCCGCGAAGAACGTCGCTCAGGTCGTCATCGGACGTCCCACGCGCCGGTTTTGGCGCGAATTGTTTCAAGGCGGGTCGCTGATCGACCGTTTGGCGCGCGAGACGCGCGGCATCGACGTCCATGTGATCCGGCAACCCGACCCAGGAAAAAAACCGTTCCGATTTTTGCCGCCCCTGAAAGCGGAGGCGCCGATCTCGGCCTATTGGAAGACGGCGGCCTTCATCGCCTGTACGGCGGCGCTGGGCTGGGTGTTGCGGGACCTGATCGGCTATCAGGCGGTGGGGTTCATATTTTTGCTTATGGTCATGGCCGTCGGCCTGGTGGCCTCCCTCGGCCCCACCCTTTTCGCCGCGACTCTCGGTTCGCTCATCTGGAATTTTTTCTTCATTCCGCCGCTCTTCACCTTCTACATCCGGCGCCCCGAGGACATCATGATGTTCCTCACCTTCTTCGTGGTCGCGGTGGTGACGGGCAGCTTCGCCTTCCGCTTGAGACGGCAGCAGCGCGCCCTGCGCCAGCGGGAGGAAAAGACGAACATCCTCTACGAAATCCTCAAGGCGATGACCTTGGCGCGCGGCGTCGACGCGGTCGTCAAGGCCGCCTTGGAGCGCATGGCAGAGATCTTCGGCGGCGAATGCTGCGTCTTGACCCGGGCGAACCTGGAGAACGACGACGGGCCGTCCTTTGGCGCCATGGCCTTGGACGAGAAAGAACGGGCCGTCGCGCGCTGGTCCTTCGAGCACGGCCGCATCGCGGGTTGGTCGACCGAGACGCTCCCGATGGCTTCCTCGCTGGCGGTGTCCTTGAAGTGGGGCGAGAGGAAGTACGGCGTGCTCCTGTTTCGGCCGCGTTCCCGCAGGGAGCTGACTCCGGAGCAGGAAAATTTTCTCTTCGTCATCGCCAACCAAATCGCGGTGGCCGTCGCCAAGAACGAATTCGAGGAGGAGCACAACCGGGGGGCCCTCCTCGCGGAATCCGAGCGGCTTCACCAAACCTTGCTGAATTGCATCTCCCACGAGCTGAGGACGCCGCTGACCGGGATCATGGGGGCGGCGACCGCCCTGCAGGAGGAAAAGACCGCCGGCGATCCGGCGGCGCGGCGCGCCCTCGTCAAAGAGATGGTCCGTTCCGCGGACCGGCTCAATCGCGTCTTCGAAAACCTGCTGGACATGACGCGGCTGGAATCGGGTATGCTGAAAATCAACAAGGAGTGGTTCGATATCCGCGATCTTGCGCGACAGACCTTGAAGAGCCTGCAACTCCCCTTGGCGGAGCATCGGGTGGTTTTCCGGGAGCCGGAAAGGGGGCTTTACCTCCAGGGGGACTTCCAGCTTTTGGAGCACGCCGTTTCCAATATTCTCTTGAATGCGGCGTCTTACTCCCCGCCGGGGACCGTCATCACCGTGGAGCTGCGCGCCCGCCTGGGCTTCGCCGTTCTGTCCGTCGCCGACCAGGGTCCGGGGATTCCCGAGGAGATGCGGGAGCATATTTTTGAGAAATTCTACCGGGTCCCGGGGACGCCGGCGGGCGGCACCGGTTTGGGTCTGGCGATCGCCAAGAGCCTGGTCGAGACGCACGGCGGGAGGATCGAGGCCGGCGAGACGCCGCGGGGCGGCGCCGAATTCAGCGTTTGGCTGCCGCTCCCCGAGGCCCCCGCCGAAATTCGCGAGGCGACGCAATGACGGCCATCCAGCGCATCTTGGTCATCGACGACGAGGCGGCCATCCGCAAGTTCCTGCGGGTGAGTTTGGAGAACCAGGGCTACAAGATCGAGGAGGTCGCGACCGGGAAGGACGCCTTGGCCGGCGCCATCGGTTTCCGCCCGGAGCTGGTGGTCTTGGACCTGGGCCTGCCCGACATGGAGGGGTTAGAGGTCCTGAAAAGCCTGCGCGAATGGTCGAAGGTCCCGGTCATCGTGCTAACGGTCAGGGACTCCGAGCGGGACAAGGTGCAATTGTTGGACGCCGGCGCGGACGATTACCTGACCAAGCCATTCAGCGTCCCCGAGCTGCTGGCGAGGATCCGGGTGATCGAGCGCCATCGCGAGCCGGAGGTTTCCGAAACCCCCGTCTTCCGCGCGGGCGCCTTGGAGGTGGACTTCGCCGCCCGCAGCGTCAAGGTGAATGGGGCTCCCGTGCATCTGACCGCCACGGAATTCGGCATCCTGCGCCTGCTATGGAAGTTTCAAGGCAAAGTGGTCACCCATCGTCAGATCCTCAAGGAGATTTGGGGACCGAATGCCGTGGAGCACACCCAGTATCTTAGGGTCTACGTAGGGCATCTGAGGAAAAAACTCGAGCCCAACCCCGAAACTCCCTCCCTGATCGTCACGGAGCCGGGCGTAGGCTACCGTCTGATCCTGGAGCCCTAATCCCCGCCCTTATACATCCCCGCGACCAAGGACTCGTAGCGCTCGAGAATCTTGCGACGCTTCAGCTTGAGCGTGGGCGTGAGCATGTCGTTTTCTTGAGAGAATTCTTCGGGGACAATCTCGAATTTCTTCACCTGCTCGTAGGAGGCCAATTCCTTCTGGACCCGCGCCAGCTCTTCCTTGGCCCGCTGCAGGACCTTGGGGTGATGGCAGAGCTCGGGCCAGGCGAGGGCGGCGTACTCAG